>JAFGSU010000017.1 GCA_016934435.1 Candidatus Zhuqueibacterota bacterium
CCCATGCGGTTGCCGTAGTCGCGCACGCCGGAGACGACGCCCTTCATGACGCGGCGCGGGTGGAGTGCGCCGGGCGGCACGTCCTCGTCCGCCATGTCGGGCGGGCCAAAGCAGAAGACGTCGGTGTTCATGATCGGCTTGGCGCCGAGGCCGGTGCCGAGCGGGTCGCGGATGACGCCGCCGATGCCGGTGTTGGCGCCGCCGTACGGCTCCATAGCCGAAGGATGGTTGTGGGTCTCCACCTTGAAACAGACGTTGAAATCGTCATCAAATTCAATGATGCCGGCATTGTCTTTAAAGACCGATACGCACCAGGCTTTGTTCAATTCCCGGGTGACGCGGAAGATGGTCTGCTTCAACGGATTGTCGATGGTGCGGCCGTCGAATTCGACCAGTCCGGTGAGGGTTTTATGGCTGCAGTGTTCCGACCAGGTTTGCGCCAGCATTTCCAGCTCGACGTCGGTGGGTTCGCGCCCCAGCGATTTAAAGTGATTCCGGATGGTGCGCATCTCTTCAAGGTTGAGGAACAAATCCCGTTCGCGGCTGACGCGTTCCAGCTCCTGATCCGAAGCGGCCGTGATGGGCACATGGATTAATTGAAACGGCGTCTCCGTTTTCGGGAAAAAGAGCTTTTCCTCCGGCTGCAGGATGTGCTCCACCACTTTATTGATCAACAGTTTTTGTACGATGGTTTCTTTTTGCTGGTTCGAAATCTTGCCGGTGAATTCGTACCGCCGGGCGGTTTTGGCTTCTTCGACTTTGTCGATGCCCAGGTCTCTGATGCCTTTTAACGCCGTCTCGGCCACCATATCGGTCACACCGCGATTGAAGGTAACTTCCACCGACCAGGTGTCTTTGCCCCCGGCGCGCTGCAGCCGGGCATCGATGGCATAATCCTGGGTCACGGTATCCGCCAACAGGGATTCGGCGATGGTTTGTTTCTCCTGCGGCAGCAGATCGCCGAGCAAATAATATACCTGAAAAGCGTGAACGGATTGAACGCTCTTGATACCCAGATCGGCAGCGCCGTGGGAAATGGCAACACCGGCGGCATCATAAAAATCTTTTTTTTGTGTCAATTCTATTCGTGTGATCACATGATCTCCAGGATTTTCCAATAATAAAGTTTAATGATATTTGGGTGTAAAAGCAAGGGGAAAAGTGTGCCCTGGTCAAAATCTTGCGAGCATTTGCTAATGTTACAAATCGGGTGAACTAGAGCTTGATTTTTTGCCGTCAAAAGGCTAAATTTTGACTAATACTGTTTTACGAGTTAGGATGGGCACAGATACCATGATTACGAAAAGGACATGATAAAGATTGTCATTGCGAGTGGAGGAACAGTTTTATCTTTTATCCTCAAGGCTGCGCTGGAACGAAGCAATCTCCGCCATGTCCTTAGAAGCGGGGGATGGCAGAATAACCATTATTGACGCAAAGACAAAGGGTATTCCCCATCGTCACCAAGCTGCAAAGCCTGTGTGAAAATGTAATACAAATTCACACCAAGACACAAGGGAATTACTCTGTGTCTTGGTGACTTTGTGTGAATAATAAATGATATCCATTCGCCGGGTAATTTCAAAAAGTTACATCAATGCCATTCCGTTCTATTCGGTGGCTTGCGAGATGGAAATCCCGCATCAGCATTCCGTCCGGCAGGAATCTGCCTGACGATCGATAAGTCGCAGGAGGAAACCATGAAGACCAATCGAACGTTCTGGATTACCGTGTCAGGTACGCTCATCTGTGCAGTGTTCGCCTTGTTATTTTTCGGCTTAAAATTTGATGACGCCAACCGTCCGCCCTTTTATTTTCTCATGCTGGGCTTTGCCGGTTCTCTATCGCTATCTCTGTTTATGGAAAAAAAAGTGCGCGACGTCATCTACATTAACATTCTCATCTATTTCTTCTTCGCTATCGTCGCCAGCCTGATCAAGCCGATCACCGCCGTCATTCTATTAATCTATTTTTCGGCTATGGTCCTCGCTCTCTATGTGTTCGTAAAACAGTTCGAAAGAAAATTATCCCGCACCTTTTTCGCCAGAACGCTGGTATTGGCCGCATTGGTCGGCTTGTTCTACATAGCCGCCAATTTTATTCATGGGTTGATGTTTTTCAGTCATTTGACAAAAATGTTCTTGCTGGCCAATCTGCCCATTGGCTTTCTGTTAGGATTGGGGTATGGGCTGGCCCTGGAAGGTGTTGAGCGCTTTGTGAGTAAATGACCTGTTCAGATCACACCCATCAAGCGGCTGCTTCTCCCTCGGCCGGGAAAATTCGGTAATTGGGACCGAATTGCTGCAAAAACTCGATGGCTAATGCGCGAAAGGTATAAGAAACAGGCAACAATACCACCGCGTTGATGTAAGGGATAATTAACAGGATAAATCCTATGCAGCAGGTCAAAAAGCCGGCGATGATGATGCCGATCACCACCAAAACCATCAGCACAAAGACGAAGATACCAAAACCTAAAAAGTGTAAAATATGGTCGATGAACAATCGGTAGAACTCACCCCACGCGGCCCAGGCGGTCAAATGATTTTTGTACATGATCGGCACGACGAAACTATCCAAAAACATGGAAATATATCCTGTCACCAACATGAAAATAAAAAACAGAAAAAGCCATTTGACCAGCGCCAGGATGACGGCGTCCAGTGGAAAATCAATCCGATACAGGTCGAGAAAATAATGCCAGGCGGTATTCAACAGTAGAATCAATACGATGAATACGACCAGGCCATAGACCAATCGCCAGAAGAACAAAGAATTGCCGAGGCTTTTGTAATCCCGCCAGGGAGCGGCAACCTGCTGGCGGTCGTGGACGACGTTATCGAGGAACATGAATTTACCGCGCGAACTGAGCCAGGTCAATACAATCAGCAACAGGACAAACAGGAAAACGCCGATGACAATCAATGTAAACCAGCCGGGATGGTCCATGAGCCATTGCCAGGCGATGGCGGGAAACTCGGCGATATCGTCCAGGTAATGCCGGTTCCAGTTGTCATCACTCCATCCCGTCGAACCGCGATTGCCCCCCCAATCCATCAATCCCGCCAGGAAAGCGGTAAAACCGACGACAAACCATTTTCGCAGATCAAAAGGCTGAAACAGCGCCCGTTTTGTGCGCGTCCAGGCGCGCGACAGCGGATCAAAATAACGGATTTCCATTGCACTATCCTTTCCAAATCGGTTGAATGATTACATCATATGTTTTTAATATACGCATTTTTCATAAAAAAGTTATACAAATACGCATTTTCGAGCATCAATAAGGTTTTTTTCAGCGGCAATGTGCCTGACACCAACAATGTGCCTGCTTCAACATTGTCGAACACACCCCCACTATCAGATCGGTTGAGCAGCGAGGAGAAGGGCAGGTTCGAGGCGGAAAAAATACCGATCCTTTTTCACGATTTGGTTTGATGTTTGCGCAAGAGATACCGAACGATGAAAACGCCGGCCAGCAGCGCCACGACGATGAATCCGCGATCGATTAAGTATCTCAACCGCTGCTGCGATTTTTGCCGCGAGGCGATGGTCTGAACATCCGGCACACGAATCGCCTGATTTGCCGGCGCCAGCGAATTATACGTTGCGATGAATGCTAACGGGCCGCCCTGAACCGCCGCAATGAGGGCCTCTCGACCGCCTTCGACATCTATGACCTCCGCCATATGCGCCCCCACCACGTGATAGGTTCGCTGCGTCATACCAATGGTCCGCGCCAGTTGTTGAAATTTGGCATCATTCAGCCGGCCCATCCTGCTCAACAAACGATTGAGCCTCGCCGACAGACGTGTGATTTCTTCAGGATTTTCAAGATAAACATAGTCCGCCTCGCCACTAACAGGATACAGATTGCGGGCCGAGTAGCCGATATACGTCGCCAATCCTTCGTCGAGCAGATCATTCAGCATGCCGGAGAGCACCCGGTTAGGATGCGCAGCCTCCGTTCTGATTGAATGCATCTGTTTCAAGCCCGAAAAGCTTATCTCACGAATCAGGGCATTAAAAAGGTGATTCGCATCGCCCTGCCAGTGATCGGATGAGACGTTGACGACCACGCCCTCCAGGGCAAAGGTGCGTGGTAAAATAAAAGCGGTGAAATAGACGGTAATATCCAGTTTGATTTTTGCAGGGAAAAAGGCGCAGATATGCGGAACTGATTCGAGAGGGAAGGTTTTTCTTGCTGCAATGATACCGTGTGCCAACTGAAATAAATGGCTTTTGTTTCGCTCCTCCATAGGAAGCTGCACAAACGCGCCCAGTTCGGCCCGCCACTGTTCCCGCACAGATGTGGCACCAACATGATTAGCCCACTCGCTCGTGTAACGCTGCGCTTTCTCCTCCGTCCAAAAACGTTCTTCTTCCTGCAACACTTTTCGCGGATTGCTAAAAATCTGCTCCAGTGCGGAAACATTCAGCTCAATTCTGGATGTTCGGCAACTGTCCGACTGCTGAATCGCCAAAGCCGTATCCAACACCATCGCAATGATAGTTATTAAAACCCCGGGGATTGCTATTACTTCTCTGAGCATAGACATCCTACTTTCAGTAACAAATTCCATCAAGCCTGGATATCATTTTAATATAATGAATGAACTATCAAACAAAAATGCAACCGGTTTTTTCTAGCAGCAGGCAATATGATTTTGGTGCACAATCCCAGAACAAAACTAGTTACTGATAAACTTAAATGCAGTATCCATAAAGATGTCCTTTTCCTCGAGAAAATCCCGGTAGCTCTCCTTAACCAGCACATCGGGCATGATGGGTTGGCTTTTATCCATTCCTTCAACCGCGACGGCAAAGGTACTGCGGCCGAAATATAGCATGATGCCTGTATTTTTTAAATCGATATGAGTATTTTTACCGGCATTGCATTTATAGGTGGCGCCGCCGGGCGTGCCAATAAACCGGCCGATACGGTGATATTTCAACAACGCACAAAAATGGGCATTGGTGGAAAAACAGCGGCCGTCCAGCAGGGTGAGTAGGTTGCCTTTAAAAGCCTTCTCCGCCCGCGGGATCGGTTTGGCGAATTCGGCGTATTTGCCGTAAGGCTCGGCAAAATAGGGCAGCGGCTCTGGTTCTAAATAAGAAAACAGCGGCGCAGCGCAAAATGGATCGCCGCCGTCGTTGCCGCGCAGATCAAGAATCAGGTTGGCGATCTTTTTATCATGAATGACCGTGAAACAGCTGTCGATGAAATGAGTGAAATAGGTCACACGATCGTAATAGATAAAAGTCTCGATGCGTAAAACAGCGGCATTTCTATCCGTCAGCAAACGGAGACTGAGTTCAGGATTTCTGAAATTCTTAAACACCACATCGCGTACCGCCTCATTGTGTGCCGGTGTCAGAATTCGACTCCGGCGCGTTTTGCGGCCCGGCAGCGCATAGGTGACGCGATACGCCTCGGGAAACCCAAAGCGCCGTGAATAGATCATGGGAAATCGCCGTTCCACCTGCGATTGTGCGAAATGGGGATTCATGGCATCGGCCGGATAGCTGGCTGTCATCTCGGCGATGATATCCGCGCAAGCCCTGCCGTTGATCTCCAGCAGAATACTGCCGCGCGGCAGCTGTTCTTCGCCCGTATAGCTGCCGGTGACCACCATCCTATCTTCGATCAGCCGAAAATGGAGCGGAAAGAGTTTGTCCGAATTCATATTCCAATAATCCATGGGCATCCAGACGTTGGTATGGCCACAGCCGATTTTAGCGATAATCGGTGTCAGCAGGACAAAAAACTCGCGTAAAGCCATCGAGTCCTGAATGAGACTAAATTGCCGGTCAAACAGACTGTCCATAACGCCCTTTGCGGTATACTCGTATAGAGCGGCGTGATTTTGTTCAAGCGTTTGCCGCATCTGCCGGAAATCTTCCTGCAATTTTTGTTTTGTGAAATGGATTTTGGCAGGATTGCTTTCAAGTCCGTATAGGAAGGTAATCGCATATACAAAAAGTCCAACAAACAATCCAAAAGAAATTTTATCTTTCATCCCTTTATCTCCTAAATTATAATCATATCCCATTCATTTATGCCGTCTAACCGCATTGATACTTACTCAAAGGACCATACCTACGTCAACTCGATATACTGCGACAAAACTTAGTCCTCGTTCCTATCGAAATTTTTCTCCCCTGCAGCTGTGACCGAGCCATCGAGCTTTTATCTCGTTACCAAGCTCCGGAGAGTGTGTGAAAACGGATATATCCCGGATGTTGCCGCGTTTTTTGCGGCAACTCCGGGTGTCTCATGCCAATATTATCAACTACTTACGAAACACCCGGGGTCGCGCTTTTTGCGACCCCGGGGTTGATTCTACGTTTTCACACAGTCTCTCCGGCTTGGTAACGCCATTGTCATTAAAGCTCCGCTTTATAATCCGCCGAGAGGACGCGAGTCTACCCGCTCGAACCACAAAACCGGAGCTTGGCATCGAGAAAAATGGCGTTTTTGCCGTGCCCACCTTACCATGATGGTGACTTCCAGATGATCCGGAACCATCGGCGCTGTCACAAAAAAAGTAGCATCCGCTGAACGCTCTCCGTCATTCCCGGCAATCACTCGCCCGTTCTCGACAGCTCGACGTATTGCGGCAACACGTAATTTTCGCTTACACCGAAATTTTTCTCCCGCGCCGCCGCAGCGGATCCTATGAGCCTATCGCCAAGCGGCCAGACCGTGAGAATCACTTCATCGTGAGGCGCATAAGGAGATAAATAGGGAATACAGGCATCAAAACGCCACAGCAGCGAGCCATAATCCTTGCGAACCGGCTGTGAAGCGGATGCACCGTTTAAAGCGCTGCATGTATCCCCTTCGATCCGGATCGAGGGCCTTCCCCGAACATTGAATTCAACGACAAGCGGACACTCCCCTTTGGGCCCCTGGATGCGGCCGTTCCATCGGCCTTTGAAATTCGACGGATTCAGTTCTGGCCACCGGGGCCAACCCCGCCCGGCCAAACGACTGAATCCGGCTTTATTTGATCCAGCCAGTGCCGCCGAGATCAGCGCCACCAGGACGCGATCGGAGGAGGCATAACGCGCATTGCTCATCAACGCGATGACGATTTTTTGCGAGGGAATCATATAGAGCCAGTTGTGAATACCGGGCCCACCGCCGCCGTGCATCACCGCGGTAAAACCGTAATCCTGCTGCACATCCCAGGCCAATCGCCGGGTGCTGTGCGCAACGCCTGCGTCGTGATACTGCCACAGTGCATCAATGCTGGAATCGGCCAAAATGGGCTTCTGCCCGGGCAAGTGGGCTTTGAGATGAAACATGCCGAAACGGACGAGATCGCCGGCGGTGGAATAGAGACTGCTGTAACCATCGGCATCGAAGGCCATGGGCAATACACCACCCGCCACATTCTGCGTCGCGATCATCTCCGCAGCAGGTTGCAAGGTGAAAAAGGCTGTGTGCTGCAATCCCAATGGCCGGATGATTTCTGCGGTGATGAATTCTTGCATGCTTGTATCAATGCAACGGCCTATCACATCTTCCAGCAAACCGTAGCCTAAATTAGTGTACTGGTATCTGGTCCCCGGCGGGGCCACCAGCACGCCGGCGAGGTCGATGATCTTTGCATTTATCCAATGTTCATGCAGAGGCCGGTCGTCGCTGCAGATATAATAACCGTACGGGAATCCGGTGGTGTGCAGCATCATGCGCGCGACCGTGGCATCAGCTGCATCCCCGTGATAGGCGATCAGCCTGGCGTTGCCGAGATAATTATTTATTGGCGCGTGCAGATCGATTCGGCCGCGCTCTGCGAGGATCATCAGAGCGGTAGATGTGAACGGCTTGGCGATGGACGCCACCAGATGCATGGTCTCCGGTGTGGTCGGGATCTGCTTTTCAACATTGGCCCAGCCGTAGGCTTCTTCAAAGATGATCGCGCCATCTCTGGCGACGGCCGCTTGAAACGAAGCGATGTTCTTGTCTTTCATCAGCTGCTGGATGCTGCTCCGCGCTTTGGCAATGGGATCAAGAAAAGAGGATTGCTCACTGCGTTCACAAGCGGATATAATGGAAGCCAATATAAGAATAGAAATTTTCGGTAAATGAACGCGGGAGCGGCGCTTTGGATTAATCATCGTAAGTTCTTTCTGTTTTTTTCACACCTTCTAACCTTGTGCAGAAATGATCGATCATCGGTCCTCATACTGAGGTGAAACAAGGCTTCATTAACTAACTGCATTTCTTTGTCATTGCGCATGTATATCCATCAATTCAGAACTTATTCCGACGAGCCCGGTTCCCTGTCGCAGCCATCGGAGTACCACAATATGGCGCGAATCACATAGGTCACCCAGATGAAGAACACGCCCGAACCGGCGATCAACCAGGCCTTCCAGAATCCATGTCGGTGAAGGAAAACAGGGTAACCCAGGATGATGAAGATGATCGACAGCACAACCGTGATCCAAATCCATGTCCGGCCGTATAGATTTCGGATTATCCTCTCCTCCTTTCTCGATGAACAGCTGGAAAAATAAATTTTTTTAAGATGTTATAATAGAACGATTTGGGATCACGGTTATAATTACCGGCGGTGAACACGACCACCATATCCAACTGGGGGAAGACCGCCAGTATCTGGTTGCCGTCGCCGGGGACAAAGTACGAAGACACCACGCTTTCTCCAATGGACGATTCCGCTTGCATCCAGTGATATCCGTATCCCCAGCGCAAAAACCGGCCGAATCGCAACCGTGCCTTCGTCGCCTCTTCCATCCATTCCTTCGAAACGATTCTCTCACCCTTCCATTCGCCCCGATTCAGAAACAGCAGGCCGATTTTGGCCAGGTCGCGGGAGCGCAACGCCAGCCCGCCGTCGGTCTCGAGGGAACCATCGGGGTAGCCGGTCCATATGTAATCGCCGATTCCCAGCGGTTGAAAGAGATATTTCTCCGCAAACGCCTTCACCTCCATAGCGACGGCATTTTTCAGAATCCTGCCGATAACCGTCGGCGTGCCGTTGGTGTAATTGAATTTCTTGCCGGGCACGGCGTCGAGCGGTTTTTGCAGGACAAAACCGATGACGTCATCCGTACGCCACATGCCCGTCCCATCGTTTTGCGGATCGGATTCACTCACGCCGAACTGGCGCCATTTAAATCCCGGCGTCATGGTGAGCATATCCTTTATCCTGATCTGCTTCTTTGTTTCGTCGAACAGGTGAGCATACTCCGGAAGGTACAGATGGATGGGATCATCAACATCGGCGATGAAACCGTGTTCGATGGCAATGCCCACCAGCGTCGAGGTGACGGCCTTGGTGGTGGAGGCCAGATGATGGACCCGATCGCGAAAAATCGAATCGATGAATGATCCGTGCTTTTTGCCATTTTCAGCAAAGTAGGCCTCGACCACCAGTTTGCCTTCCCTGACGATCAACAGGCTATGTATATCATGATATTTACCATCAGAGATCCGTTCGAGAAGGCGGACGATTTTCGTTTTATCGATCCCGACATCCTCCAGGTCGGCGCACGTCCAGCCATCCCCGCACGTCCTGGGAACGGCGTAATGATAGTCGCCGGCTGCACAGGCTTTTAATCTTAGCATCAGTGAATCGGTTGAACGGTTGCGTACAAACCGCCATAGCGATCGCTCGCCCTGGTAGTCCTTCCAGACGGTCATGGTGTCCCTGGTCGGGCTCAGCACCCCTTGATGATATGCCCAGCGGATGGTATCTGCCGCAACGGTCACCTCGACATCATGGTTCCAGACACGGCTTCTGGGACCGAGCTCGAAAATCAGCGACAAGGCCGGTGAGCTGTCCGGCCGCAAAGAGATCAGCCGATACTGGGAATCGGGACGAGACGGTTGCAGCACCAGACCGCCCTTCCAGCAGCCGGCGATGTCTTTGGTCTGGGATTGGACACTTGATTTTTCTTGCCGGCAGGAAATCAAGCACAAAAGGACGATCAAAGCTGTATACTTTGCCGGATTCATCCTGTCTCCTTTTTGGGATCTATCTTCGCACACCCTGGCTTCATATAGATTAATATTCAGACTATTCCATGTGCAGGGTACATCCACGTTTGACTACACATATCTATTCTTCCCTCCACCCCACCTGCAATCCGATGCGTCATCCGTTCTTCGAAAAAGAAGCTTGCGTTACGATATTGACCAGATTTTTCATGATCGATTCAGCGCACTTGCCGTGATAACGATTGATCATCACCGCAATGCTGATGTTATGTTCGGGCAGATGAATGGCATAGACGACGGTGCCGATATTACCGCCGCCGTGGCCGTACGCTAACTTCCAGCCCGCCAGCCGCCAACCGAATCGACCGATGCCGAGCCCATAGCTGCCCGGGACCAGGGTCAGCATCTGTTTGAGCGATGCCTTGTTGATGACCTTATCGTTAAAAAGCGCGTGCATCCAGCGCGCCAGGTCTTCCGCGGCCATGAAAACGCCGGCCGAGCCATAAGTAATGCTGTCGTGTGATTGCTGCGGCAAAAAGGTCAGGTCGCGCATGGAGCCGTCGTTTTCGAAATTATCACCCCAGACGTGCGCCAGGTTGTCGGGCAGCGGCTCCTCGATGGCCAGACAGGCGCTTCGCAGCCCGAGCGGCTGCCAGAAACGCTCGCGGAATTCCGCCGACAGACTCGATCCCGTGGCTTTGGTGAGGATCATCGCCGCTAACAGGTAATTGGTGTTGGAGTAACGATGCCCTTTGCCCGGCGCAAAATAGGGCGCCTGAATGTATCCGAGTACCTCCTCGGGCGTGAACACCCTGGTGCGATAAGCTTTGAGGTCGTCCCAGATTTTCTGGTTGTCCCAGAACATGTACAGTCCGCTGGTATGATTCAGCAGCTGCCGGATGGTGATGGAACTGTCGACGTGAGGGTAGCTCGGCAGCCATCGATGCAGGGAATCTTCCAGGGATAGCACGCCCTCTTCGGCCAATTGCAGCGCCAGCGCCGCCACCATATTCTTGGTGATGCTGCCGATGGCGAAAACCATGTTCGGTTCTATGCGGATGCTGTCATGCGAGACGCCGCCGACGACCAGTCGGGTAGTACCATCCGGCAGGATGATGGCGGCGGAAGCGCCTCTGACGCCATACTTTTCGAGATTTTTTTCCAGCGCCCGCTGCAGCTGTTCCGAGGTCGACCGTTTCGGTGAAGAACAGAAAAGCATTACAGCTGCTAACATGGTCAACAAACACACCTTCCTTTTAGACATCCCGGCCTCCAAAGTTACCGTATATATTGAGCATCATCTTCATACAATTTGAATCCACATTTGGGACAGTTATTCTCTTTTGTGTTTAAATTTGACAGGTAAATGGGCAACCATCTCGACAATTCATACCTGGAATGCGCATTTATTCCTTTATCGAACATGGTTAAAAGGTATGCATCGCTCATGACTTGCCTGAAATAGTTGCTTTACATTCACCAGGTTTATGCGATTTAAGCGAATTTTACGATCAGGCCGATCAAGGCCAATATCCAGGCGGCATTGATCGTGACGATCCAGCCTTTGAAGAGACCATCGACTCGGCCGGTCTCTTCCAGGATCATTTTTTTATATTGATGCACATATTTGGGGAGATACAACCTGATCAAAATCCAATTAATTGAAACGTTTCTTTGTTGCAATCGACTGACGATGATCATTCCCAGTACGATGTTGATTGCAACACAGATAATCGCTGCATAAAAGAAGAAATGAGAGCCAACCATGACAAATCATCCTTTCTGATAGGTCCGTTTTTCAATATATTCTTAAATGTCCTTTCGATCGTAAATTCTCCCGGCAATAAAAAAAGAAGCAATCGGCAATAATCCAACCATGACCGCTACGGGGATGAGCAATGGGATATCGGCGCCGGTAACGGCCGCTTCGTAGGATGCTCTGTAGGGATGGAACAACAGCGGAATCGGCAGGATAGCCGCTACATGCGCGACAAAGGTCATGATTACCAGCCCGATGATGCGCATACCAAAGAACGACGGCAGCAGTATGCTGAAATAGATAGAAAAAAACATCAGCGCCATGAAAAGTACTTTGATGTGTTGTATTTCATGGAGACGGGTTCGCGCGTCGATGTACATGACTTCGGCAATAGTTGCAGCCGCATACCAGAGCGCCAGACCGATGAGCGGCAAGAAGAGAGCGAGCACGTATTTCGCTAAAATAATTTGCACTCGCCTGACCGGCAGACTGCAGACCAGACTTTCAACACTCTTGCTCCGTTCGGTAATGAATACCATAGCGCTGATCATGGATACGGCCAGGTATCCTCCCATCAGGTAAACATGCCAGGGGTAAAAACGAAAGTGGAATAGACAGCCGACAACACTGAAAAGGAGTAAAAACGTGAAAATTTTCGCCTTGTAGGCGTACAAATCTTTTTGCACTAATAGCCGGACCATTTTCACCTCTCAAAATTCTTTTGTGCTGAAAAAAGATACGGCCGACACGGCTGAAACGATCAGCATAAACAGGGCCCCGGCCACCGGCACAATATCTGAAAACCGCTCAGCGGCAGTATAATGAGCCATGAAATCACCCCGGTTGAGATTATAAAATCTCATCGTCGTCGCCATGGCCAGAACGTATCCACAACAAAACGTAATGATGAATCCCATGATTCCGGTTTTAAAAACAGCGGGCAGTATGAAGCTGATGACGAATACGACAAAATAGACAACAGCGCACAGGACCTTAAAGTTGCTCACCTGCTGCAACAGAATCGGATCCCCGCCGTAAGCCAGATCAAGCACCAGGACATTGGCATAATAGCATCCCCCAACGAGGAAGATAAAAATCAGCGTGGAGAAATATTTTGCCGCCACTACGCAGCTGCGAGTGACCGGCAAACTGCACAGCAACCGATGGGATTGATACTTTATATCCAAAAACAATGGCGCCACAATGGGAGGCAG
>JAFGSU010000178.1 GCA_016934435.1 Candidatus Zhuqueibacterota bacterium
CTCGCGATCCAGGTCCGTGGCCAGATATATGCTGTCCGCTTCGACGGCCGCCTGTTTTAATTCCTTCAGGACTTTGGTCTTGCCGGGCAGAATGACATAGTGCGCCTTCCAGCCGTCCTCCGGATCCACACCCATGACGCGCACCAGATTGCGATACTTTCTCTCCGAAGCGTTAAGCGATTTCGCTTCTTTTTGATCGGCTTTTTTCGCCTGCGCGGCGCTGGGCGGCAAATCGCGGATGTGGCCTATGCTGGATTTGACGATGAACTCACGGCCGAGATATTTGTTGATGGTCCTGGCCTTGGCGGGCGACTCGACGATGACAAGGGATTTGGGCATATTCTAACCGTTTATTGTTAGCTTGATGGTACGAATTGTTCGAACTCTGCTGCCTTCCCGGAAGCTGCCAGCTTCCTGGAAAGTGATAAATCGCTTAACTCTGGTGTTGATTCCATCTTGCGGGATGGACTAATTCATATAAAATAAGAGTAATTCGGCAAGAAAGCAAGAGGTAAAGCGTTATGAATTTTATATGATCTGCTTCCCACGGTCTGAGATTAAGTAAAAACGTACAGCCCCCGGATGTTGCCGCGATCTTTTGCGGCAATTCTGTGCCTCTCATGCCAATAAAATCAAATACATACGAAACCCCGGGATTGCATGTACGTTTTCACACATTCTCTGGAGCTTGGCAGCGAGAAAAAGGAGGAAATGCAAAAAAACGCGCCAGTTCATGATCGATTACTTGCAGTACATTTGTCCTCATCTCATCAGCATCATCTTTATCATCTCTTTACGGCCACCGGCGGAAAGTACCGCCAGGTACAAACCGCTCGGCAGATGGCCGGCATCGAAGGTAATTTTGTGTGATCCGGCAGTCAACGTCTCATTGAGGAGGGTCGCGACCAGTCGGCCATGTATCGTGTAAACATGCAACCTAGTATGGCCGGTTGCACACAATTGAAAGTCAATACCGCAAGTTGCATTAAAAGGATTGGGATAGTTTTGCCGTAAATTGAATTCAAAGGGATATTCTGCTGACGATTCCGACGCCACAAGAGTCGTGCCGCCGTTGGCATAAAACGGTGCATAGGTATCAATGAACCGCTGGGTAACGGTTTTTTTATTGTTCCGGTCCATGCGATAAATTCCCATGCTCTGAAAACCGTTCGGCAGCGTGTGGGTGTACCAATCGAACGCGCACCACCAGGTAACCGCCATCAGAAAACCATCCGGATTGAGCTGGGCGTCCTGGGTCAAAAAAGCCCTCTCCTGCAGGGCGAAAAACGTATTGGTAAAAACATCCCGCTGACGGGTGGCGCTGCTGCCGTTTTCGCCGGACCAGTAGCCGAATTCGGTGATCAGGATCGGTTTGTCCGGGTACTGTTGCTGAACCTGATTTAAAAATCCTTTGGTATTGGTGTAATAATCGGAGCCGTAGAAAACGCCGAAATAGCTGGTCCATCCGGCCACGTCGCAGCTGGCCTGCGAGGCGTCGTGCGCCCCCGGCCGGTTCGCCGCCGCGGACTGGGTCACCAAGCGGCCGTCTGGGTAACGCGAATCCAGTTCATCGTGAACGCGTTGGATGAATATCTGTCGATTCGGGACATCCAGACACTCGTTACACGTCCCCCACAAAATGATGGAAGGACGATTATAATCGCGAAAAACCATCTCCCGCCACATCTGTTCATGGATATGGCGCTGGTTGTTCTGGATATCCCAGACCTGCTGGTTGTCGAACCACCACAGCGGGATTTCTTCCATCACGCACAGGCCGAGGCGATCGGCGTAAAGATATGTAGTCGGATGGTTGGGATAATGGCCGGTGCGCAAAAAGTTGACGTTCATGGCGACCATTTTTTGCAGATCGGCGAGAATTTCTTCCGCCGGAATGCTGCGCCCGTAAAAAGGATGATCCTCATGCCGGGCGGCGCCGACCAGAAATAACGGCTTATTGTTGAGCAACACCCGGTTGCCATCGGTCCGGATGGTGCGGATGCCGATCTGACTGTAATAGGCGTCGATTTCGCGATCCTGCTGATAAAGCGATACTTTCAGGATGTAGAGATGGGGCGACTTTGGCCACCATAACCTGACCGGATGCACCTGCAGAGTGGTGCGCCAGGCGCGCTGGCCGCCCGCGACGATGGTAAGCTGTTCTTCTGTCTCGCCTGTAAGCGAAACCTCTTCACCCACCAGTTCCGCAGCCGTCTGCGTGAGTAAATTACCCGCAGTCACATTGGCTTCAAACATCTCGATTTTGACCCGGCAATCGACGCCCTCAGTTCCCCGATTCCAGAACTCGCCGGTCACCTGTACTGCACCCTGCGTATCTACCGGCACCACATCGGCGCGGACGACGTGCAGCGGTTCGGAAGCCTCCAGATAGACGTCGTGAATAACGCCGGTGTAATTGAACCAGTCGGCTTTGGTGAAGGGTATGATGTCGTTACGGCTGCCCCAGGGCGGATTATCGACGCGAACCACCAGCACGTTGCTCTCTCCATATTGAAGCTGCGAGCTGACGTCGAAAAAGAATGGTGTATAGCCGCCTTCATGGTACCCGAGGTACTGATCGTTGAGCCATACATCGGCGACGTAATTGACGGCGTAAAAGACGAGTTTGACGTATTTGTTTTGCAGGCTGTCGGGAACGACGAACGACCGCCGGTACCAGACGCCGTCTTCATA
>JAFGSU010000018.1 GCA_016934435.1 Candidatus Zhuqueibacterota bacterium
CATCGTCTTTTGCGGCGTGCGCTTTATGGCCGAAACCGCGAAAATCCTCAATCCGACCAAAACCGTGCTCATCCCCTCGCCAAAAGCCGGCTGTTCCCTGGCTGAAAGCATCACAGCCGAGGACGTGCGCGCCCTGAAAAAAATGTACCCCGGCGTGCCGGTGGTCACCTACATCAACACCTACGCCGACGTCAAGGCGGAGAGTGACATCTGCTGCACCTCCGGCAATGCCGCCGCCATTGTGTCGTCGTTCAAAGAATCCGCGGTGATTTTCCTGCCCGATCAATACCTGGCCGGCAACGTGGCCAGAGAGACCGGCAAAAAATTGATCGTCCCGGTCAAGACGCCCGACGGCATCCAAAAGCCCGCAGACAACGTCGAGTACGCCATCATCGGCTGGGAGGGTAAATGCGAGGTACATGAAAAATTCACCGTCGATGATATCAATAAAGTGCGGCAAAAATTCCCCGACGCTATTATTCTCGCCCATCCCGAGTGCAGCCCGGAAGTTACGGCGGCCTCCGATTTCACCGGCAGCACCTCCGGCATGATCCGTTACATCCAGCAGAGCAAAGCCAAACAATTTCTTTTGCTGACCGAATGCAGCATGGCCGACAATGTGGCGGCGGAGAATCCGGACAAAGAGATGGTGCGCATGTGCAGCGTGCACTGCCCGCATATGAAAGAGATCACCCTGGAAGAGACTCTGAAATCCTTGCAAGTGATCCAATATGTGGTGGAGGTGCCGGAGGATATCCGCGTTAAAGCGCTGGCAGCAGTGGAACGGATGCTGGCGGTTTAGTATTGAAAAACGCTACAGCACAAAAATCAGACCGCAAAAACATCCTCATCCTCGGCGGCAGCGGCTTTTTAGGCTCGGCTTTCGCGCGGCATTGTCAGGAGCGGGGCAAGCAGGTGCAGGTCCTGCTGCATCGGCGAGCGATGCCGGCGGATTTGCAGCCGTCGCAGGTTTTTTATGGCTCGCTTCAGTCTTTCAATTGGAACATGCTCAAGGAACATCCACCGCAGGTCATTTACCATTTTGCCCGCATCCCCGGCCGCGGCTCTCTCGGACGCAAGGTAGCGGCATATCTGAGCGCCTTTGCCAATCGTCGTCTGCTGCGCTGGTTGGCCCGGCAACCGCAGCCGCCGTTGTTAGTTCTGGTGGCCGGCACGCTGGCATACGGCAGCATACCCGACCGCGAGATCACCGAAGATGAGCCCCTTCATCCCGTCAGTTTTGCGCGGCCGTATCATATCGGCGAAAAGCCTATCGTCGAGGCGCAACATGTTCCTCGGCAGATCATGCGAATCAGCTGGGCCTACGGCGACGGCTCCTGGTTCAGGAGCTTTTATCTGCGCCCGATGCGCGAACAAGGCCATATTCCGCTGTACGGAGGAGGGGAAAACTGGATGTCGCTCATCCACACCGCCGATGCGGCCGGCATGATTGACTTTTTATCCACCCACGGCCCGGCCGGGCAGACCTTTAACCTGTTTTGCGGGCCGGCCATTCAGCAAAAACAGTTGGTCAAAATTTTGCAGCAGCTGACCGGATATCCCGTACAAAAAGTCTCGCTCGAAAAATTGAGGGGGCTCGACAAAGCCGTAGCTGAGGCGTTTGCATTTTCGCTGCGCGTCGGCACAAAACACCGGGCGCTGTACAAAGGATATCGCTATCTGTATTCCGATATTGCGGCCGGATTGAAGAGCGTAATGAATAACGGTGATTTTTCATGATTATCTTTCGCGGCTTGACAGGCGGCTGCGCACAATTTCACAGATTTAATATCCATTTTTCTTTGCCGATTTTAAGGGTGTGTGTGAAAACTCGTTTTTCAGCAAGCTCGAAATCATCCAACCAAAATATCCGACCAGGACAACCTATAACTTTTGTAAATGCAATGTGAAATACCTATGGCTATGCTGTAAAGGCGTTTTGTGCAATGTCGGCATGATCGGTCGCGATCGGATTATTCGTCAATGACGACACAACCTGCGCTCGCAACTCAAAGATGTTTACAACATGACAAGAGGGGGGATTAATTGAAAAACCATGTAATCTTGGGGTTGCACTCCCAAAGTGCCGGCGAAAATACAATTTGGACATCCCCAGATCATCCGTCGGGATTATTAATAAAGTAATTCTTTGATAATCTATATACGAATAATCATTCAACACGACGGAAAACGCCTTGCAATAAAGGAATAAAATCGCCAAATTATAATACCCTATTTAATCCGGTTGCCGAAGAGCGACACTGTGGTAATGGCCTGATTCCCGACACGACTATGCTTCTTTGCTGCAACTTTATTTTACACCTGAAACAAATAGCTATCGAAAGGAGAACACTCGAAATGTTACTGAGATCTCGAACAATTATCTATTTATTTCTGAGTCTTTTTCTAATCGCGGCGCGGGCGCAACAGCCCGGAGCGCAGCCGCAGCGCATCATACTCACCTGGCACGGCGATCCCGCCAATTCGCAATCGGTGGTGTGGCGAACGGATGCTGCGGTCACCGAGCCGCAGGCGCAGCTTGCCCCGGCGGTCAAACACATGCAGGAAGTTGAAGGGATTGTGCGCACGGTAGCAGCTCTGACCGAAACGGTGCCGTTGGCGGATGAGCAGTTGGTCTACCATCACATAGTACGCTTTGATAGTCTGACGCCGGCGCAGACTTATCTCTATCGCGTCGGTGATGGAGAAGTCTGGAGTGAGTGGAACACTTTTCGCACTGCGGAGTTGGAGCGCAAACCTTTTACTTTTATCTACCTGGGCGATGTGCAGAACGAGATCGGATCGCAGTGGCCGCCGCTAGTGCGCAATGCTTTTGCCCGGGTACCGGAGGCGCGATTTTTTCTTTATGCCGGCGATCTGGTCAATCTCGGCGGCAACGATGCGAACTGGAAAGAATTCTTTGATGCCGTCGGATTCATCCATTGCATGCTTGCTGCTGTTCCAGTACCCGGCAATCACGAAAAATCACGCACCCTCTATCGCAGTGATAGCACACGTCGCATCGATCCGCTCTATCTCACCCATTTCGATTTGCCCTTGAACGGGCCGCTTACAGACGGTCTGGAGGAAACAGCCTATTATATCGATTATCAGGGATTACGTCTGATCTCCTTCAACAGCAGTTCCCCGAGCGACAGCTCCCAGCTTCAGTGGCTGGAACAGGTCTTACGCGAAAGCGCCGCGGATTGGAACATTGTATGCCATCATCATCCCCTGTTTTCGGTGGCCGGCAAGCGGGATGAAAAGACCTTGCGGCAAAACCTGATGCCCATCTACCAGCGCTATCAGGTTGATCTGGTGCTGCAGGGACATGACCATCGCTATGGTCGAACCAACAAAATCATCGACGGCAGCACGGTGGCGGCGACGGCAAAGGCGCCGGTCTATGCGGTCTCGGTCAGCGGGCCGAAAAACTATGATCATAATGAAAAGTTCGCCCATCTCATGCGAACAGAAATCGGTGCGACGCAATTATATCAGGTCATTAAGATCAGCCCTGAAGCATTGGTATATGAAGCCTGGTCGCTGGACGGGCGCAGGATGGACGGCTTTATCCTGCACAAAAATCCCGATGGCGGAACGGTTTTGGAGAATCTGAGTGAATAAAATGGCCGTTTATCATCGGGCAAAAGCGAAACAGTATCGATTCTGACTTGTATGGCGGGGATTGCTGTGCTCCAACGCCGTTTTGATGATGAGGGATAAATCTGTTCCTCGCTCGCAATGACATTCTTTTTTATGTTTTTTTCGAAACATTGGCATTTTTGCCATACTCAACTCGCAATAACAGTGCAAAAAGGCCCCATTTATGACAACAAGAGGGGCCTTTTTTATGCAAAAAATTCGAGGCTCTCCAAAAGGTAATTCTGCTAGCACTTTTTGAGTGAGGTGTCCAAAAAGTCCAAAAAAAGTTTAGATTCGACGTTATTAGTGCCTTCTCCCCCTGTTTCTCAAGGGGCCTGTCCGTCCGATTCTTGGCGGAGAGAAGGACAGGATGAGGGGGTCATGCGATCACTTAATCATATTCGACGGCTGTTATTGTACTTTTTGGCCTCATGCAGTCTCACAGAGGCTGCACTCCATAATGATTTGTATTCATATAACGAATGAGCGTGTTGTAAATCATTTTTAGAACGGGCAAAAAGTAATTCTTTGTAATTGGAATAATTTGATACTTTTGGGATATCCTCAAATTTTATGATCATGCTGCTCGATTAACGCCATACCTTTTACCGCTGAATAGCACTTAAATATCATCATTCACACGATGAGAATTGGATCATTGACATCAAGCAATAATTTTACTTTTTGCTCGGTAAGCGTACAAGACCACAAATTTCGACCTTAAAAATATGGGAGAAAATCGATTGATGAGAGAAATATCTTTTGATTTATACTATTTTCTGTGTATCTTATTCATCTTGTTATATTCCTATGATGAATAGAACACCGATTCGGTGCCTACAGATTAATTAAATAACCCTGTGGGTGGCACATTTTCAGTTCAATTCGCAGGTTAACACTGAATCTGGGTAGAAGAGGAAATATACTCATGGAATATTTTCGCGACCATTTTCGCATCACCACCGATAAAAGCCGGATGGACATCGACGCTATCCATCGGATGCTGTTAGGCACATACTGGGGCGGAAATTTGCCGCGCAACATTTTAGAGGCGAGCATGCGCTCTTCCCTTTGCTGGGGCTTGTTCGAAGGCGATAGGCAGATCGGTTTTGCCCGCGTGATCAGCGATTACACGACCTTTGCTTATCTTTGCGATGTCGTGATCGACGAATCCTATCGCAAGCGCGGTTTAGGAGCGTGGCTGCTGCAATGTATCCTCGAACATCCGCAGCTGCAGGGATTGCGGCGATGGATGCTGTCGACGCTTGATGCCCACGAGTTGTATAAGAAATTGGGATTCCGGCCGCTGACCAAGCCGGAAAAATTTATGGAAATCTATCATCCAGAAGTTTGGGACCTCAAATCGGAACCCTCACGTTAATTCATCACCAAAAATCATCGAGTTTCTCATGACGCCCTTTCACTTCAAACCGTTCGAAGAAATGCAACCCGAAGACTATGCCGCCGTCGGCTTTAAATCGGGCTTGGAGATACACCAACAACTTTATACTGAAAAGAAATTATTCTGCCGCTGTCCGGCCGGCCGATACAGTCCGAAGTTCGACGCCGAGATCCTCCGCCACATGAGGCCGACCCTTTCCGAGCTCGGCGAATACGACGGCACGGCCCTCATGGAGTTCAAGACCCGCAAGGAGATCATCTACAGGATCAAGCGGGAGACCGTCTGCACCTACGAGATGGACGACACCCCGCCCTTCATGATCGACGAGGAGGCGCTGGACATTGCCCTCGAGGTCGGCCTGCTCTACGACTGCAAGATGATCGACGAGCTCCACATCGCCCGCAAACAGTA
>JAFGSU010000179.1 GCA_016934435.1 Candidatus Zhuqueibacterota bacterium
CACGTTGCGGCCCAGCGGCTTCTCGCAGGCGACGCCGATCAGTTTGCCTTTGCCGCTGACTACCGCGTCGGCAATTTCTTCCATGATTTCCACGCGGGTGAAATTGGGCGCGCAAATCCAGATGGCATCAATGTCAGGATCAGCCACCATGTCGGTCACCGACTTGAACACCTTGCCCTGACCGACATCGAGCTGTTTCACCAGCGCTGCGGCGTCCTCCGCCTCAGACGCGGTCTTGGCGACAATACCGTTGATGTCGGCGTTGCGCACAGCCACCCAGGAGCGGATGTGAAATTGCGCCACAAATCCGCCGCCGATCAATCCAACCCCCAGAGGTTTTTTTGCCATGATATACTCCTGATTTAAAAAAGTTGAAAGGTGAACTATCGTAGCAGACGAATTTCGAGTAATTTCTGCATTTCTCTTCGGCCATCCAATACACAATGAATATAAACGTTACAATCAATAATTTTATAAATTATACGATACGGCTTGAAGTGGATTTCCCGGTATTCGAAAATTCCGATTCTTTCTAATTCCGGGGGGAAATGTCCCCTTTCGGCTAATTGACCAAGACTAAGACATTTTTTTTCTATGTTTTTAATGACATATTCGGCGTTCTCGATAGAATCAGTACCGGCAATATACAGATAAATATCCTCAATATCTCGTTCGGCATCCTCTATGATATGGACTCTGAACGTCATAAGGAGTGATTATTTTTAATTTTTAATCTTATATCGCTGAATGCTTTTTCTGCGGATTTTAGTTTGCCTTCAGCAAAATTCTTATTACTTAAGGCTAAAATTTTTAACAACGCCAGACTTTCCTGCATCTGTTCGTAGGTTCGAATATCTTGCAAGATGACTTTAGCCTCGCCGTTCTGAGTAATAATCATCGTCCTTTTATTGTCAACGACATCTTTGACTATTTCTGAGGCATGCGCTTTGAAATAGCTGATAGGTTTTACTACTTCACTGAATTTCATACGAATACTCCTTTGCTATATGACTATAATATAGACTAAATTAAGGTCATTTGCAAGGGAATTATTGTTAGTCCTTCACCGCCTTGCGATCAGTCTTGAAAAACGCCATGAACAAGATGGCACAGAGTACCGTTAGCACACACGGCACGATAAAGATGCCGGTCCAGTTGGTGCCGGCGTCGGTGGTGAAATACGATTTCACCCAGCCGGCGAACAGGCTGCCGACGTAATTACCGATGCCGTAGGTCACCAAAGTGATGAGACCCTGCGCCGAGTGCCTGATGTCTTTGGGCGCGATGGTGTCCACATAAATAAACGCCGCGGCGAAGAAAAAGACAAAACAGAATCCATGCAGCGCCAGCGAAGCGATCACCAGCCAGGCGGGTTCGCCGATGGCAAAAATGATATAGCGCAACGGCCAGGCCAGGATGCCGATGGTCAGGGTCGTGCGGATGCCATATTTGGGCAAAAAGTAGGGCAGCAGGAAGGCCAGCACCAAAATTTCCGCTGCCTGGGCGATCACCATCACCGCCGACACCGAGGTTTCGGACACGCCGATCTGACTGGAAACCAGAAAGGGCGCAGTGAGGATGTAATAGAACATCAATTCCGTCGCCACGACAAAGGCGATGATGGTAAAAATCAAAAAGTTTTTATCTTTCAGCATTTTAAGCGCCTCGATGAACGCCCACGGTTTGACGTCGTCTTTGCGCGGCGGCGTATGCGGCAGGGTGAACGACTGCAATCCCATGATAAGGGAAAAGATGCCGGCGAGCAGCAGCGTGTCGGCTCCGGGCGCGGGTGCGCCGATGGCAGCCGAGATCGATCTCCAGCCAGCCAGGACCAATCCCGCGATGATCCAGCCGATGGTGCCCCAGACGCGAATCTGGCCGAATTCCTTTTCGGAATTATGCATATTGATAAAGGCGATGGAATTGGTCAATGCCAGCGTGGGCGCATAGAGAAAACAGTAGAGCAGCAGCAACCACATCATGGCGGAATATGAAGTCAGCTGTGAGACAAAAATCAGCATGACGCCGCCGATCAACTGCAGAACCGCAATCACTTTTTCGCTGGAAAAATAACGGTCGGCGATCTGTCCGCCGATGAACGGCGAAATGATGGTGGCCAGCGGCAGTAGGCTGTAGATGACGCCGATCTGGAATCCACTAAAGTGCAAGGTATTTTCAAGATAGGCGGACAGCACCGGAGCCCAGGCGCCCCAGATGGCGTATTGCAGGAACATCATGATACCCAGACGCACTTTGACGCTCATGAGAACCTCCACAGGTTTGTGAAAATTATGATCAATTGCGAAGAGACAACGTTTCGCGGGAATGGTCTGACTATGATTTAACCACAATGGGTGAAAATAGAAACTTTTTTCGCGATATGCAACAATTTTGTAGTTCTGGTTTGTGTGGACTGGGAGGAGGGCAGTGATGAAATCTGAGAGTCGAGTGTTGTCCGCATTCGTAGTGGTTGCAGCGCTTGTCGTGGTTGTATTTTGTACGTGTAAAAATGCCACAGAACCGGTATCCCCCGTGGTAAATAGCCAGGGACATGGAGGAAATTCGGCATTGCAGTCGGTGCAAATCTTCTTCATGTCCGGCCAGGAATCCGTCGGCGCTTTGGATATCTACAGCATGAATGCCGATGGATCGAATCAAAAAAACCTTACTGAAAGTTCCTTCAACGAAAGAGTGTTCGAGGTGGATAAGGCGGGAAATCAACTTTACTATGTTGTCCATCTGGATCATAGCGACGAAATATTTAAAATGAATATGGATGGATCCGATAAAATGCGTCTGACGGACGACGGCTCTTCAATAAGTTTTAAACGAGATTTGCGGCTATCTCCGAACGGAGACTATTTATATTATACCGGAGCTTTTGACGGATTTAGTGATGTCTGGGATGTTTATCGCATTGGCAAACAGGGCGGTGTCGTTGAAAATCTGACCCGAGGCCGGGCGGGTTCCTGCAGGATTGCAGATGTCTCAAGCGATGGATCGTTGGCCTTGCTGGAAAGTACACCAAAACTCTTTCAAGGCAATGCCGACATTGTTCTGTTGAACACCATGACCTGCAAATTGAGCTGGTTGACGCAAAATGCCGGTTATAATTATTATCCCAGATTTTCGCCGCCAAAACGACAGACTGGAATAGCTCGGGTAATTAATTTCACCCGGTTTTATCGTTCA
>JAFGSU010000180.1 GCA_016934435.1 Candidatus Zhuqueibacterota bacterium
CAAGTATTGCATTTTATAATAGTGTTTCGATAGAGCTTGTAATTATTATTTTTATGATTTTATCTGGAATTCATTTCGGCTTCATATATTCATTCTTATTACAAAGAAATAAGATGTTGTTTAAATCGCAAATTGTTAAATACTACATAACCGCGCTTGCAATCGGGATAATAATAACTTCGTTTGATTTATACGGAAATATATTTCATAGCTATTTCACATCTCTTAGGTATTCAGCTTTTCAAATTATTTCAATTGGAACATCAACTGGTTTCGCCAATACGGATAGTTCCATATGGCCTGCCGCATCACAACTGCTGCTTATATTTTTTGCACTTCAATGCGCTTGTGCTGGTTCAACTTCTGGAGGTATAAAAACGGATCGAATTGTCATGCTAGGAAAGGATATAATTAGACAAGTCAAATTATTACGGCATCCACGTGCTATCTTTAATGTGAAAATTGATGACAAATCTATTGCTGATAATTCACTTGCTTGTGGCATTCTTTATATTTGTGCTTACCTCATAATTGTCTTTTTGGCGACTTTTCTGTTGACGATCATGGGGGTTGATATGATCTCAGCATTCTCTGGTGCGGTGGCAGCAACTGGCAATGTTGGCCCAGGATTAGGGACTGTCGGTTCTACAAGCAACTTTAGCCATATACCAATCCTAGGAAAATTTACTCTAACAGCAGCGATGCTTTTGGGAAGGCTCGAAATTTATGGCTTAATTTTGTTTTTTTATCCTCAAATATGGAAGAGGCGAAAAAGAGCTATCTTATAGAAAATAACCGATAATCTCATTCCACCGCTGAAGAGACTGTGTAAAAACGGACAAACCCCTGATATTGCCGCGTTTTTTTTGCGACAACCCCGGATTTCTAAGGCTATTAATATCAAATACATATGAAACACCCGGTGTCGAAAAAAGCGCAACACCCGGAGTTTATTGAACATTTACACACAATCTCAGACCCTGGGAACAAGGTAACAGCCTCGAGAAGGCACTCAACCAGAACTATACGTTTTTCGAACTTTACGGTCAGCCACGACGCTATCTCATTGTGTACCGGCAGCAGTATACTTTTTATATTGACTTTTATCCGATAAATGCCCTTATTATAATAAAAAACGCGAGGTGCCATCTCAATTCTCAATAAATAAAAAATCTCCTCTGGACAAATCACCAAATATACCAACCGACTATTTCTTTTGATTACGTGATGAGAAAGTTGTCCAATTACCTAAATCTGTCAATCCCTGTCATCGTAATCGTTACCGGATAATATACAGGAGAGATTAAATGACAAAACAGGCGCTTTTAGTCATCATGCTGCTGTTTGTCGGCGCCCTGCAAGCACAATTGCCCAAAATTGACATCACCGCGCGCGAAGAATTGCTGGCACAAAAAGCAAAACATTACCAGCAATTGAGCATGTGCCAGCAGCAACAGACGCTCAACCAGCAAGCATACAACATCACCTATTATGCCCTCGACCTGACGCCCGATCCATCCACCGCCACGCTGCACGGCAGTGTCACCGTCGCCGCCAGCGTAACAGCGCCGACCCTGGATCGGGTGGAATTGAACTTTTGGGGCGGCCTGACGATAACGAACATCCATCCCGCCCAGGCTGCAGGAATCCCACTCACCTACGACTGGAGCGATGATCTGCTCACCATCCACCTGGAAAAAGCCTATCTGCAGAATCAGATTTTCCGCATAACCATCGAATATCACGGCCGGCCGCAAAACTATGGCTATCCCTATTTCCATTTCGATACCTATAACAACCAGCCGATGATCTGGTCCATGAGTTCGGTGTTCGGCGCCCGCACCTGGTGGCCCTGCAAGGATATACCGTCGGATAAACCGGATTCGGTCGATATCCGTGTGACCGTACCGGGCAATTTAATTGTTGCATCCAACGGCGACCTCCGACAGGTGACCGTTGACGGCAATCAGAAAACCTACTGGTGGCATGAGGGCTATCCCATCGCCACCTATCTCATTTCTCTCGCCATTCACCCGTATAAAATGCATTATGATTATTACCTGTACAACAATGACGTAGATACGGTGGAAATTCAATTCTACCATTTCCCCGGTAATTACGATGCCCATTATCGCATCAACGCGCTGGTCAGGGATATGATCGGTTTTTATTCCGATCTGTTCGGTCCCTATCCCTTTGCCGGCGAAAAATACGGCCAGGCGGATTTTCTCTGGTCCGGCGGCATGGAGCACCAGACCTGCACCAGCTATGGCAGCTGGAGTGAAATATTGTACGCCCACGAAATCGCCCATCAGTGGTGGGGCGACATGATCACCTGCGACGATTTTCATCACATCTGGCTGAACGAGGGTTTTGCCTCCTATTGTGAGGCGCTCTGGTTCGAGCATGCCTATCCGCCCTTGACTGCTAGCGACTATCAGATGATGTATCAATTGTATCTGGGGCCGGGTACGGTTTATGTGGAACATCCGGAGTATGAGAATATTTTCGACAGCGGCCTCAGCTACGTCAAAGCCTCCTGGGTGCTGCACATGCTGCGGCATGTGGTGGGCGATGAGGTCTTTATCGATATTCTGAGAGCCTATTACGCTTCCGCGGAACACAAATTCGCCACCGCCACCACTGAAGGATTTCGAGTCATTTGTGAACAGGTTTCGGGGATGAATCTGGGGAAATTTTTTTACCAGTGGATTTATGAGGAGAATTACCCGCACTATGAGTACACCTGGAGCTGGTCGCCTCAGGGATCGGATTATCTCATCGACCTGCAAATCCGTCAGCTGCAGGGCAATTATATTTTCACCATGCCGATCGATGTGACGATTACAACCGCTCAGGGCGAAACGACGCTGGTCGTGCATGATAGCCTGGCGACGCAATCCTTTCAGTTTCAAGTCTCTTCCGAACCGATCCGTCTGCAGCTCGACAAAGATGACTGGATTTTAAAACGCATGCCGGAGCAGTTAGTGAATCCGACTTTTGATCGCGGCATTTTGCTGGTCAACGGTGTTCTGTTTGAAACCTATGCAGATGAGATATATCACAGCTATCAGAACCGCGCCTTCTGGGGCGATTTCCCCATCACCTTCTGGGACTGTTTCTATCCGCCGCCGGGCGGTTATCCCGCAACCCTGCCGATGCCGATCGGATACGGAAAAGTGACGCCCGATGTTTTGGGCCAATTTTCCACCGTCATCTGGGTGGGTAATAACTATGCCGGCGATCTCGGCTCCTGGCAGCAGACGTCGATTCTGCCCTATTTGCGGGCGGGTGGCAATGTCTTGCTGATGACGCGACAGGGACAGGACTATATCGATGCCGAATTGCGCGACTATCTCGGCATCACCTGGGCGGAACATCCGCAGACGACGATCAATAATTGCCTGGCGGTCTATCCGGGACTGGCGGATATGCCGTTAACCGATATTCAGAGTTTGAATGCCGTGTTCGACACGGACCTGAAAAATAATGAAAGCGCGCTGCTGTTCCGCGAGACCGCAACTTTCAGCGTGCCCAGAGGCCTGGGCGTCTGGCGCAAGCCTACACTTGGCGGGGAGCACCGCAGCGACGGCGGGCAATTTGTCTTCATCAGCGGCCGGCCGTATCGTTATGATGCAGCGAGACTGCGGGCGAATGTGGCATTCATTCTGCGATCTTTTTTCAACGAGGTCGGTTCGTCTTCCGGCGCAAGTGCGAAAGGATTCCGGCTCGAACAGAATTATCC
>JAFGSU010000181.1 GCA_016934435.1 Candidatus Zhuqueibacterota bacterium
CCCGGCCTGCTGCCAGGCGCTGGCGATGGTGCCCGGATATCCCGCCATGATGCAGACCTGCAGCTGCCCGATATCGATACCCAATTCCAGCGCATTAGTGCTGACCACGCCGCGGATTTCACCGCTGCGCAGGCCTTTTTCGATCTCTCGGCGCTGCAGCGGCAAATAACCGCCGCGATAGCCGCGCACCCAGTTGCCCGGTTTTTTGTGCCGGCGCAGTACTTCTTTCAAATATGTGAGCAGTATCTCCACGCGCATTCGGCTGCGCGCGAACACGATGGTCTGCACCCCCTGGGTGATAAAGCGAGCCGCCAGATGCTGCGCTTCTTTGATATAGGACTTTCTTATCCCGAGTTCGCGATTGACCACAGGAGGATTATACAAAATAAAGTGCTTTCCACCCCGCGGGGCGCCGTTATCGTCGATGAGCTGCATCTTTTCCCCGGTCAGTTTTTCGGCGAATTCGCGCGGATTGGCAATGGTGGCGGAACAACAGATGAATTGAGGCTTGCTGCCGTAAAATGTGCATATCCGCTTTAATCGCCGCACGACGTTGGCCAGATGGCTGCCGAAGAGCCCGCGATAATTATGAATTTCGTCGATGACGATATAGCGCAGGTTTTCGAACAATTTAACCCACAGAGTATGGTGCGGCAAGATGCCGGTGTGCAGCATGTCGGGATTGGTTACAACAATATGACCGGAGGTGCGGATGGCCTTGCGCGCCGACTGCGGTGTATCGCCGTCAAAGGTATAACTGCGGATATCAAAATCGATTTCAGGCCCGAGTATCTCGATGATATCGTGCAGCTCGGACACCTGATCCTGCGACAAGGCCTTGGTCGGAAACAGATAGATAGCGCGCGCTTCTCTGGTTTTGAGCACCGCATCCAGCACCGGTATGTTATAACAGAGCGTTTTTCCCGATGCCGTGGGAGTCACCACCACCGTGTTTTTGCCCGCCAAAATCGCTTCGATGCTCTGAGCTTGATGCGTGTAGACCTGGCGGATACCATGCTTCTGCAGTGCGCTTTGCAATCGCGCATCCAGGCCGGCGGGAAAATCGGCAAAACGCGCCGGCTGCGGCGGCAGTTCTTTCCAGATGGTTATGTTGCGCAAAAACGACTCGTCGCGTCGAAGCTGGTCGATGAGTTGCTCCATATTCATGAAAGCGTCCTTTTACTTGTTGGTCTCTTCATATCATATGATGTGGCTGATTTTCCCATACACCAGCCCATACAATGCCGCACTGGTTTCCCAGCTAAATTTCTCCGCTTTGGCAAAGCCCTGACGCAACATTTCGTAATATCCCGGGGGATTTTTTTGATATAATTCAATACCCGACTGCAGGGCGCTGTAAAGCGCTTCGGCCATATCCTGCACCCATTCATTTCTTTTGCGGATTTGTACGACATCGCTGGCCGCAAAATAATCACGGATGTGATCGAGATCCTGATAACGTGGATTTTCCAGAAATAGATATCCGTTTTTACCATGCTCCACCTGATTCACCAGTCCGCCGGTGGCGCGTGCGATGACGGCCGTGCCATTCACCATATATTCGATGGCAGCGCCAAACGGCTCATAGACAGACGGCATGATGCCAAAGGTGGCGCCAATTTGCAGAGCCTGATAGCCGTACTCCATGCGGATGGGGAATACCGTCACGTTGCCGCGGCATTTGCTGGCAACTTCATGAAAATAATCCAGATCGGTGGATCGCACCGGCATGGGCGTGAGAATAGCCTTGATCTCATCCTTTTTGAACATTTCCAGCGCACGCAACAAAATATCATAGCCTTTTTGCACCGGATCCAACCGGCCGCTCATGACGATGATGGGTATTTCAACCGGTAAATTTTCAATCGATGTACCTTGATAGTCGAGTATTCCGAACCTTGCCTCGGGCTGGTAGGTATCCAGCACCTTGAGAAGTTCCCGCCGTTTTTCCAGTTTGATTTTCTCAATCTGCTTCAGGGTATGCTTGCTTTTTTTGGGGAATTCGGCGGCATATCCTGTAAAAGGTCCGTTATTGATGCCATAGACCTTGTTTTTCATAAAAATACCCTGCAAGTGCGGCGCAAAATGTTGCGTTTGCAGCGGATCGGTGGTAAATTCTTCGGCAAAGTGTTCACTCACCGTCGTGGTCGGTCCGTCCATCAACGGCAAGCCGATTTGATAAGCGGTCGCCCCCTGTGCGAGCATATGGTCAATGCGCAATTTTCGTGGTTCATCCACCATTTTTTGCAACGACTGCGCCGAAATAAAGCTGTCAAAAGGATTATGAATCGTCTGAACCACGGCGCAGGATCGCAACACATCATTTATTATGGCTTCCTTGGCGGTCAAAGCTAACAGACAGGTTTGCCATTCCTGTGCGTGAAATAATGCATTTTCTTTAATGCCCAACGTCGCCACCGCTGCGGGGACCGCCTTGCAAAAAAACATGGCGTTATAACGAATCGCCTCATCATTTAGATCGGCGTTTTGGGCGTCATAGTAATAGGGATCTTTCAAACCGTTGGAGGCGGTGAAAAAGCCATCGGCTTTGAGATAATATTCGGCAAGTTTGCCTTTGGCCGGTTTATCGTATTGATATTCATACTGCAGCAATTCCGTATCCACAAACCGGTTGTCGAAAAACACGCGAAATTTCTTTCCGGTATCATTCAACGGCGCTTTGTCCATAATTTTAGGATAATACGGAGAAATCAGGCTCACACGGGGGATGCGGTTGGTTTCTTTCAGGAAAGGCAGGATATTCATCGTTACCGCAGCCAGGCCACCGCTTCTGGCAAAACGGCTCTCAAAAGA
>JAFGSU010000182.1 GCA_016934435.1 Candidatus Zhuqueibacterota bacterium
ATACTGTTCTTATAAATACACTGTTCCTCCACTCGCAATGACAGTCTTTTTTGTGTCCTTTCGGGAATAATGGCAGTTTTGCCATACCCAGCTCGCAATGACAATCTTTTTTTATGTCCTTGTGTAAATAATCGCATTTTTGCCATAACCATTTCACAATGACAGGTTTGGCAGTGTGCAGGCGCTGTACGATAAGGCAAAGCGCGGATCAAGTCCGCGGTCCAAGGGGGACACAGGAAAGCGGCACTCTGGCAAAATAACAGCGACTGCCGCATTTCACACAATCATAACTAGCTTGGATGATAAATCCGGATGAGTAACTTGTTCTCAAATAAGGCGGAGTAACCTCCTATCTAAAAATCGCTTTGTAGGGAGGCGCCCTGTGGGTGGACGTTATACGTTCTGTTCGCTGATTGAATAAAGAATTTATAGTCCCATAGCCGCAAACGTATTGCCCTGATTCACATCCCCGGTCTTGAATCCTTTTAAGAACCAGTATTGTCTTTGCTCGGAAGTGCCATGGGTAAAACTATCCGGCACGATATAACCCTGGGTTCTCCTTTGAATGCGGTCATCGCCCACAGCGCCGGCGGCATTGATCGCCTCCTCCAGGTCGCCCTCTTCCAAAACCTGATGCATCTTTTCGTCATAGTGCGCCCAGACACCGGCGTAAAAGTCGGCTTGCAGTTCCAGGGCCACGTTATAGCGGTTGTATTCTCTCTCCGACACCTGACGGCGCACCTGTTCAATTTTGCCGAGTATCCCTAACTGATTTTGCACATGATGGCCCACTTCGTGTGCAATGACGTAGGCAAAGGCAAAATCGCCCGAGGCGGCAAATTTTTGCTGTAAGTCGCGATAGAAGGAAAGATCAATATACACCTTTTGATCGGGAGGGCAATAAAAAGGACCGGTAGCGGCGCCGGCATAACCGCAGGCGGATTGAACCGCACCGGAGTAGAGCACCAGTTTGGGCTTGCGATACGTGCGACCGGCATTCTGGAATATTTTCGACCAGACATCCTCGGTATCGCCCAGTACCACGCCGACGAATTGTGCCAGTTGATCCTCCTCCGCGCTCGGCTGATAGGTCGAGACCATGGATTGGTCGCTCTGCGGCATCTCCTGGAGGAATTGCATCGGATCTCCGCCCAATAGCCAGATCAGAAGCAGGATAATCAGCGTGCCAATACCGCCGCCCACGATGCGCCTGGGCGTGCTGCCGCGCCGGTCTTCCACATTATCGCTCTGCCTTCTACCTATCCATTTCATGATCTTGTCTCCAAAACTGAACAAAAGTTCAAACCGTACCATGCAAAAGCCCCGGTATTTATGCCCGGGGCTTTTTCTCACTAAAACCTCATGTACATCCCAACCGTCATTGTTAATAGCGGATGGCGCGCGGCAGCCCTTTGGCCTGCATCACCCACGACTCGACCTGTTTTAGAGAAGGAAGTTTACGCACCAATTTTTTACTCCGGTTGGTTGCCGCCATCTTTTCATAAAGATTAACCGGCACGCGCTGAGCGAGTTCGGGGATGCTGTCAACACCAGCCTCTTCTAATAGGTCGGAATATTCCGACCCGATGCCTCTGATGCGAAACAGGTCCGCATGGTTGACCCACTCCAGAATCTTGGCCTCGCTGACGCCCGACTGTTTGGCAATTTCACGGCGGTCCTGAGGCGTGGCGCCTTTTTGCAGTAGTTGCTCGACCGTAACCACTCCGACTTTTTTCAGTTTTACCGCATACGTCGGGCCGATCCCTTCAATATCTTTTAAATTTGCCATAGTCGATCCTTTCGATGTCATGATTTTTTGGTTACTAAATTTTTTACAAATCCAATGATAGCCAGTAATACGCCGCCACCAACGCCCCCTCCGGCGATACCTCCTACAACGCTGGCAAGGTCCACTCCGCCCGTTGTCGTGCCTATTCCTAAAAGGCTCAAGAGTTCCCCTCCCAGTCCGCCGCCGATGATACCGATAATGGAATTCAAAATGGTGCCCAATGACAGTTTTTTAAACAGGGATCCGGCGATATTTCCTCCAACTGCTCCACTAATAAGCTCAATAATTAAAGGCAATGCGTTTTGCATGATAACCTCCAATTTTTATGTCTGGTCGAATTCCAGATGTTATTGCCAACAGCCTGGGCCGTATACTAGTAATTGTCGTTGCAAATAATTTATTGGGAATGGAACAATCCGAACAGACCGGTTCAAGCCATTCCATTCCCTTGCCAATAAATGAGATCGATCATTCGGTTCTGGTAAAGGTAATCCGACGGTTCTGTTGACGACCTTCAGCCGTATCGTTTGAAGCGACCGGACGATCCGGCCCCATCCCTTTCGCAACCATACGATCGGCGGCAATGCCTTTGGACTCCAGATATTTACATACAGCATTGGCGCGAGCCTGGGATAATCTGATATTTGAGGCACGTCTGCCGGTATTGTCTGTATGTCCCTGCACTTCGACTTTAATGGTCGGATTGTCCATTAAAGTTTTGGCTACCTTGTCCAGAACGACTCGCGACTCGGCACTGATTCTCGAACTGCCGGAGGCAAACACGATGCCTTCCATGACGATCTCGGTGCCGACTTCGCGGGTGATCTGCTCTTCCTTCGGCAGATCATCATCGCCGTTTAACGGGTCGGTGCCACGATTTATTTCTATACCATCAGCGATTGTTCCGCCATCGGTATCCATTTTTGCCGGATTTGTGCGGAACTTATTTACTTCCTCATTATCATTGACGCCATCGCCGTCGGTATCGGTTTTAATGGGCGAAGACTTGTACTTGGTCACTTCATCGCCGTCATCTAAACCATCGCCATCGCTGTCAACTTTGAGCGGATTGGACTTGTGTTTGCTGATTTCATCGCCGTCGCTCAGGCCGTCGTCGTCGCTGTCCGATTCCAGCGGATTCGTTTTATGGACATTGATTTCATCCGAATCTTTCAGACCATCGCCGTCGCTGTCGGCTTTTTTGGGATCGGTTTTATGAACATTGATTTCATCGGCATCTGTAAGTCCATCGCCATCGCTGTCGGCCTTGAGCGGATCGGTTTTGTATTTGAGAATTTCATCGCCGTCCGTCAAGCCGTCGCCATCGCTGTCCGCAATGAGCGGATTGGTCTTGTACTGGTTGTATTCAGCTCCGTCGCTCAGAAGATCGCCGTCGGTATCCGCATTTTTACGATCGGTGCCGATATCTTTTTCCAGCTTATTGATCAGACCATCCTTGTCACTATCCGCATCACCGCTCTCACCGCCATAAGTCAATCCTGCGAGCACACCCACATAGTTGTCTTTGTTGCTCTCTAACAGATAGTCATCAACATCGTCTTTCATGGTCATGTTGTACCCGCCGCTGATTTCAAAGGCGGTCTGTTCACCCACCCTGAATTGTAGTCCCAAACCCAGAGGAATGACGGCAGTCCAGTTTCCCGACTTTGTTCTTGCATCATCATAGCCTTCAATGTTCTTGTAATAAAGGGCTCCCACACCGCCGTAAAGATAAAGATTCCAGGATTCGAACCGTAACGGACTTAACAGCAGGCGATAATCGATCGGCAGAATTTTAGTGTGATAATTCTCATTGTTCAAGGTGCCGAAACCAAGTCCGAAATCGCCCTGCAAAAATTTGGCGCCGAACAGGTCGTAGCGAATAAAAACCCGGCCCTGAGCGCCAGGTTCGATGTCTGCCAGTTCTGCTTCCAAATCAGTCTGTCCGCCAAGGACACCAATGCCGAATCCCCCTTTCAAGCCTTCAGCTTGATACTGCGCCATGGCGGCTGACGACATCAGGATCGCCAACCAACATATAAGCGCCAGTTGCCAATATTGTTGTCTGTTCATAGTACCTCCTTTCCCAGGCTACTAATATAATGTACTGGTAATATGATGCAATAGCAAGTTTTTTTTATTTAAAAAATAACTTTCCGATAATTTGTTCAGGAAGCAAATGATTTTTCATTTTCTCAATTAGTATCAAAATTTATTTTATTATGGTCAGAAATCATAGGGCGACCAGGTTGATCGCCCTACAGAAAATTATGGTTATCCGGGTTTGGTAAATTCAAGTGATCAATTGAAATGTTGCCTGTTAGCCAGTGCCCTCCCGACCACATCAATCACCACCACCTCCGGCGGCGCCATGAAACGCACCGGCAACAATATCGTCCCCAGGCCGCTGTTGACGAAAAGGGTTGTCTGCCCGACCCCGTACAATCCGGCTAAATTTTTATTGCGGGCATCGAATAGCAAATGCGGTGCGCCGATCAGCGGCAGGCGCACCTGGCCGCCATGGGTGTGCCCGCACAGCATCAGATCGATGTTCTGTTCCGACGCCGCATCAATCAATTCGGCCGTATGACTCAGCAGTATGGTGAAGCAGCTATCGGGGATCATCCGCTTCAGAAAAGGCAGAGCAGCCTGATTATGCCGAAAGTCGATCCATCCCGGAGGTTTTTCTGCCCCCTCGCAGGTTTGCCAGTTCTCATCCAACAGAGTATCGCCGCAGTCGGTTACCACCAGCAGATCATCGAATTTGTGGACGCCGTCATGGATCGACCAGAATCCCACCGTTCCAGATAACAACCGATTCTCCGACGAATCGTACGCCACTGCCTGCCAGTTTTGCGGTTCTTCTTGCTCCTGCGGCCATACTTTCGCCGCCAAACGGATATGCTGCGGCAGCGTCGTCACCTGCACTTTGGCTCGGTACCAACGGTTTGTCTGCATATCGCCGGGTACGCTCTCGTCGCCGCCTGTGATCACAGTATTGTGAGGAGATAGTATAAAACCGGATCGACTCGAACTCCAGCGCAACCGATAATAGTGATCAAGTCCTTTGTGGAGCTGGGAGTAAAAAGTCAAACCGACGCCGCTCTTTTTCACGTCGGTCAAAAAAAATCGCGCCGACACCGTATAGTTGGCCCAACGTTCATCCGAATCAGGGTAATAATAATGACAGTATGAATTTTTGCGGGAAAACCCCGATTGCAAATATTTATTTTCCCCCTGTTGTCCGATGGAAAAGCCGGCGCGCACACTGGTATCCGTTTCGGAATAATCGATGCCGAGCAGATGAATGGGCTGTCCGTCGACCATAAGTGAATGACTTTGATTGGTCAGCGCCGTGTAGCCTTTACGGCGCAGGGCGCGCACCAGCAAATCGCTGACCTCTTTATCATTGCCTATATCATGATTGCCGCGGACGATATAAATCCCCATGGGCGCGTACAGGCCGTCCATAAAGGTTGTGATCGAATCGATTTCCGCCACAAGGATTGGATTCAGGGCCGGCTCAAACAGGTCGGCATGGCTGATCAGATCGCCGGTGAGGACGATGATATCCGGCGATTCGCGTCGCACGGCCCGGATCACCTTTTCGCGTAATGATGCCGCCATGGATGCAAAGTGCAAATCCGAGAGGTGAACGATTCGCAGGCTAAAGCCTTGCGATAATTTTTCCGAGTACATTGGCACACGTCGAACCACCAACCTTTGCGGCTCGATGTAAACGGCATACACCATACAAATGATGACCAGCAGAATGGAAACGACAAGCAGGATCAACTTTCTTTTCATCACAATCCTTTAGGGTTGTAGAGGCACATCCGTCACAGCAGCGATAACGTGGTGGCTTTCACCAACAGGCAATATCATGACCGGCCGCTGGTGATCAAGGGTTCCGGCGCCGGCGCAATAGTCACCGCCGCCGGTGGGCTGCGGACATCCTGCGCATCGGCAGGTAGGATGGGTCATGACCCATCCTACCATTGTAACAGCACTACGACAGATTTTAATCCGGACGCATTGTGGCGATTTTGACCCTTGTATACTATCTACCCTGAAATTATATTTCAATATACTAAGGAGGAAGCAATGCCTGATTATCGCCGTTTGTATTGCCCGGGGGCAACATATTTTTTTACTGTCGTTACGTTTAATCGTCGACCTATCTTCTCCGAATCTTCGGCCAGGCAAATACTTCATCAAGCTTGGATGAAGGCCATGCTCGAGTTGCCGTTCGAATGCCCGGCCATTTGTCTGTTACCGGATCACCTCCATGCTTTATGGAAATTACCCGAGAATGATGCCGATTTTTCAACGCGTTGGCGTCTGATCAAAGCAAATTTTACCAAGCGATATTTATCGTCCGGTGGGACAGACGGCTACCTAAATCGTTCACGTATTAAAAAAAATGAGCATGCCGTTTGGCAGCGCCGCTTCTGGGAGCATTGCATTCGTGATGATAAAGATTTTACACGCCATTTTAATTATATCCACCTTAATCCGGTAAAACACGGCTATGTTAAATCCCCCATTGATTGGCCTTTCTCATATTTTCATAAATACGTAAAAATGGGCTATTATGGGGCCGGATGGGATAAAATAGCTATCAAAACCGAAGAATCGGCATGTTTTGGCGAGTAGGGTGGGTCAAGACCCACCCTACCCTATATTTTTCCGCCCCCATCCGGAAACGCTTCATGTTCCGGCCACAGAATCGGTTCTTCCTGTACCTTTTCCATCAACACTTCGATGGCCTTGTCCAGCTGCGCATCGCGGTCGGTGCCGTAATCGGCCGGATCGAGGTCGATTTCGATATCCGGTGTTACGCCTTCGTTTTCCACCACCCAGTTGCCCTTTACATCATAGATACGATAATCGGGTGCGGTCAAACCACCGCCGTCGATCATGGATATGAACATGGAAACGCCTACCAGTCCGCCCCAGCTGCGCGTGCCGATGACCGGTCCCATACCCTTGAGCCTGAATAAGAACGGTAATTCATCGCCGCCGGAACCGGCTTCCCTATTGGTCAGGCAAACCAGATGGGCCATGTTGCCGAGCCAGGGTGTGGCCTGGTCGTGGGAATAGCGCCGCGTCCAGAACGAAAGCGGTTTTTTATCCAGTCGTTGCAAAAAGATATCCGGATCGAGACCGCCGCCGTTGAAACGGCCATCGACGATGATGCCTTTTTTATGCGTTTGCGAATAGTAATAACGCGGAAATAGCGCCGCCGAGCCGGCGTAGGTATCCGGCAGATGGATGTAGCCCAGCTGACCGTTGGATGATTTTGCGACGTATTCACGGTTGTGCTCGACCCAATCCAGGTAGCGCAGCCGCCGTTCGGAGGGCACGGGTTTCACCACAACGGTCCGGGCGCCAGTGAGGTTGGGTTTGTCGTTCACCACTATTTCAACCGGTTTATTGGCCAGATCGACGAAAT
>JAFGSU010000183.1 GCA_016934435.1 Candidatus Zhuqueibacterota bacterium
GTTTTTTGAATATCTTCCACCGCATGATAGTGTCCGCGCGCCTGCTTGTAGTCGCGCGAGAAGGAATAGCCGGCCCAAAGCACCACCAGATTGGGATAAACTTCCAGCATATCGATGGTTTGCGAGCCGCCATGGAGACTGGCGAAAGTGGTGTCGGCGGTGGCGCGATAGGTCTCAAACTGGCGCGGATAGTTTTCGCCCCACACTTCGTTGCGCGGCTCCCATTCGGCGATGGGGCGCACCGGCTGCAGCAGCTGGTACGATTCGCCGCGGCGCTCGATGATGGAGGCGAGGAATAATCCGGCGATAAAGATAATCCCTGCGAGGAGGCCGATGAGCAGCCATGCCAGCCAGGATTTTTGTTCCATCATGCGTAAAACATTTTTCATAGGTTCATCCTTGAAAGACAGACTGGAGAATTTTATTGTGATTTATGATTGGTGGAAATGCCATGACTGGGAAAACCAATAAAGAGTGTCATTGCGAGCGGAGGAATAGAGTATTTATAAGCACAGTATTGGTCGTGGAGCGAAGCAATCTCCGCAAAAAGGGCAAGTGCCCTTACAGCGGGGATTGCTTCGCTCCAATGCAGAATTGATGATGAAGGATAAATCTGTTCCTCCGCTCGCAATGACATTTTTCATGTCCTTTCGAGAATAATGGCTGTTTTGCCATACCCGGCTATCGACGACAGCTTTTTCTATCAAGGCAAAGCCGGTTTTAGTCGCGGCACCCGCGCCAGCGGGAAGGAAGCCAGGCTGTTGACGCGGCCGTGCGGCGTTTCGAGATGACAATCCCAGCACTTTTTATCGGAAACCGGCGTGGGCGCCAGTGATGTGAACATCACCGGCGACATCTGCATCAGTTCGGTCTGATCAACAAGTGGCCGATGACAGCGAATGCAATTTTCCTGCACTACCTTCATGCCGGCGGATTTAATGCGGATCACCTGAGGCTCCAGGCGCAGGGTGAAGACAGTCGCGTGACGCAACCCATCGCTCGCCTTGAAGAAGTAATGCCGGATAAAGTTGTCGTGCGGTACGTGACAGTCATTACAATGCGCCACCCGGGCGTGACTGCCGCGCTGCCAGGAGGCGTATTGCGGCGACATCACATGGCAGTTCATGCATGCCTCCGGATCGTCGGAGAGGTAGGAGGTGGCGCGCGCAAGATGAACGATCAATCCGGACAGGCCGGCGAACAGGGCGGTCAGAAATAGGACGAGTAATCGCCGGCGGGAAAAGAATGGGAGATGGGAGTCAAATTTTTCAGGCATATCCGGCTTTACTATTCATCCAAACAGGTTGTTTTGTAATGAAATAATATGGCCATTATGGTTCAATACCTATAAGAATCAATGGAACGGCAGGAACCCCGCGGCCCTGTCGAAGGACATTATATAGCTCACCCTCGTAATAGGCGACGCCGGAGCTCATTTGTATCTGCAGATTTTTCATTGGTAATATTTCTATGCCAACATCTATGAAATCACCGATATAAAAGGCGAGGTGTTTGACAAATAAATCGTATGCTACAAAAGAGTACTTGCCGAACTGAACCTCGATCGCAATTCTATCTTTGACAAAATCCGTTTGATTATAACTAAAAATGGGCGTCTCTCCGTTGGCTTCAATTTCGGTCTTTTGCTGAGATGGAGACAAAGTGAGTGTACGCCTTATTAATTTCTGATTTTTGGTTACCCAATAACTAACACGACTTTCATTCCAAGATTTTTCTCTTAATAAGGCTTTGAATTGGTTATTCATTTCGATCGGACTATAAAACAACCTGCCGATCGTTCTTTTTTCTTTCGATTTTTTTATTTTACATGCTTCAGCGTCTATCTCTTGAATGACGCAGTCTAATTCTTCCCAAAGATGTTTTTTATGTACAAGAACAAATTCCAATCCATTCAGATGAGAATATACCTCAATAATTTTCATTGATCACCATAGGATTTGTTTTTTCTATCCAATAGTTTTAGCTGTCTGGAATCCTGACTTTTTAACCACGGCGCTTTCGTCATACTATTACCTGCTAATATTGGATCATAGACAGCTCTGGTCATAGGCCGCGTACGCAACGTGCCGTTTGCTTCCTGTTGTATTCTCTCCCTTGCTATTTCGATATATTTTTTTTCTATTTCTGTGCCGGCGCCTTTTCTACCATGCCTAATAGCTGCAATGATACTCGTTCCAACCCCCAAAAACGGATCGAAAACCCAATCGTTTTCTTCAGTCATGGAAAGTACCAATCTTTCAATCAATTCAACCGGGAATTGACAGGGATGTATTGTTTTTTCCACATGATTGCTTTTTACATTCGGGATGATCCAGATATCTCCCGGATTTTTGCCTAAAGGATTGCAAGAGTATTGACCGGCTTTGGGCCCTTTGAAATATTTCTTGCCGGGATATTTTTGCGGTATTCTGACCGGGTCCAGATTAAAATAGTAATTATCGGTTTTAGTAAACCAGCAAATCGTTTCGTATCTGCCGGAAAATCTTTTGCTGCAGTGCAATCCATGCTCAAAATGCCAGATAATCCTGTTTCGCATTTTAAGATGCAAGTCATTAAAAATTGGATACAGGATCGTATCTAATGGAATGATATATCCATTTTCAACGTAATTCCCCACCTGCCAACATATGCTGCCTGTAGATTTAAGTACTCGAACACATTCTTTTATCACCCTTGCTTGCTGTTCGATGTAAATATCCAGTTTTAATTTATTTTCATACTCTTTGCCAATATTATAGGGAGGAGAAGTAACGACTAATTGTACTGATTCATCAGGCATTTTTTCGAGAAGATGCAGACAATCGCCCTGATAAAGTACTATTTTTCCGCTATCGGCAAAGTTTTCAGCAATTTTTATTTGTTCAAACATATTTTATTAAATCTTTATTGAACTAAACATTCGGTGTTAACCTGCTAACTGAACTGAAAATGTGCTCTCCACCGGATTACCTAAAGAACCTGCAGGCACCGAACACGTGCGAAATTGTATCTTTATTAAACTTATCATTTCGCATCCATATTTGCAAGTATTTTTTATTAGCCTTGAGAATCACTAATACTTTGGCGCGTAAAAGAGCGATAATCCCGGTGTGTCGACCCGTAGTGTGTAAATAGCATTGGTTTCATCTTCGGTGATGTACAGCGTCTTCAAATCCACGTCTCCAAACGCCACATTACTCGGCTTTTTCCCCGGCGTCATCAAAATTTCCTGAATTTGACCCTCGGGATTGATGACATAGATGGCGCTGCCGCCGAAATGGGCAACATACAGGTTACCGCCGCGGTCGAAGGCGATGCCGTCGGGATCGCCACCGGGTAATTCGATAAAAACCGATCGATCGGCCAGCATTCCATCTTTTTTCACCTTGAATTTGAGGATGCGTTCACAAGCCGATTCGCACACATACAGCCAGCTGCCGTCTGCCGAAAAAGCTAATCCGTTGGGAAAAGCCAAATCCGATGCCACTGGTGTCACCTCTCTGGTTTTGGCGTCGACACGATAGACAAAGCCGTCGGGATTGTTGCGGTCGTATTTGTTGGGATCGGTGAAATAGAGATGGCCATTGTGATCAAAGGCGAGGTCGTTGGGCCGGTTGAATTTTTTTCCCGTATACCCGTCTGCATAGATTTCGCTTTTTCCATCCATGGTGATGCGCAGGATGGCGCCGAGGCCGAAATCGCAGGCGAATAACGATCCGTCTTTGTAAAACGCCAGGCCGTTGGTTTTGCTAAACGTCAGAGGTTTTTCAGAGGCGCGCAGGAAAATGTTTTGCGTATCCGGGCCGATAACCGCTATCCAGTCGCCATGACAGTTGGATGCGTACAACCGGGTTTTACCGTCCCAGGCGGGTCCTTCGGGAAATTTCAGCCCGCCAAGCACTCTGGTAAAACCGTGTTTTTCAGATTCCCGGGCATGCACGACCGTACCTGTTGGAATGTATGATGATAAAAATAGTAACATAATAACCAGGAGTGGGTGAACGATTAACTTCATGGTTTTGCTCCTCTATCCTTATAAATTCCCTGTGCAGGAAGCACAGCGACTGCACGCCGTTGTACAAACCGACGCCTGTCTCCTCAACAACTCGCGCCCGCGCAGCGTCGACTCTCTAAAACGGATATGCCGGACTGGACAGCCTCATCCTGATAGTACCGAATAATTCCGGTTATCATTTCGAACCGGCAATTTCCCTTGTGTTATGACTATAGAAAACTGTATGTAACTCCCAACGCAATGGCCTGGTTGATTTGCCGCTTGCTGGAAATGTCCTTATCGTAGAATAATTTGAAATTGAAATTCATATTAAAATACTTGCTCATTTTTGTCGTCAGAATGGTATCCCAGTTTACATCCGTTTCATCAAACGATTGGAATGTGGAGAATAGTTCCAGTTTAGCGGTGAACAGAGTATTCTCCGCAATTTTCCAGTTTATATCCGTTACCGATTCGGCGCCGATTTCACTTTTAAATTTTTCTGTTTTATCCTGTGTTTCGGGATCATCGGCAAATGGTCTGGGATATTGACTCGTGATGGTCTGTTTTAATGATGCCCCAAAACGAGTGTTTACGATTTGGTTGGGCTGATAATTGAGGCCGATGCTTTCGCGGAAATATCCTGGGTCCATAAAGGCCGAAATCTGTCTTTTGGAATCATCGTCATAGATGTAGCCCGGAGCAAATTGGGTTTCTACGGTAGCGGCGGCAAAAGGATTTACAAATTTAGCCAGTTTATATGTAAAAACACTCTCCAATTTGATCTCATCGATTGACTTTCGCATGGCCTGATCCGCAGATTTCAGCGAGCCATAGGAAAGTTTGCCGGAATTGGCCCAGTTGGTTTTTTCACGGTCGTTGATGAATTTCAAGTTGAGATTGGCCTGCCATGCCAGCGAGTTCTCGCCGCCCTGCGCCCAATTATCGAAACTGGTTTGCGTCAGGTTGATGCCGCCGACGATCTCTTTTTGCCAGCCATATTTTTTTGCTTCGGTCCGGGTATCCTGAGCAAGTATGGATTGGCTCACAAATATCGTGAAGATAAGGGCGCTTGCCAATGATTTCATGGATGTCTCCTCAATAGAATTCATTTTTCAGGTCTGGAAAAAATACGGAAAAAGGAATATGGCCTGATGGGCCAGATTTCGTTGAAATGTAGTGATTTACAATCGTCACCAGGCTGTGGAGATGGTAAAAACGGAAATAGACTCCACATCAGGTCAATCCGAGAACCTATCAAAACATGATCAATGCCTCAGACCGTAGAATGATCTATCAAAGCATAATCCGGGCATCGGCCACAAATGCGCCTTTTCCTTTTTCCAGGACGATCAGGGGATTGATATCCAGTGAAGCGATTTGCGGGCAATCGAGCGACAATTGCGCCAGTCTCTGGATGCACTCTTCAACAGCGACTATATCGAACTCGGTGCTGCCGCGCGCGCCGGCGAGCAACGGATAAGCTTTGGTTTTACGAATCATCATTTCCGCCGAATGCTTGGCCACCGGTGCGATGCGCAACGAGATATCCTTGAGAATTTCGACAAAAATACCGCCCATACCGAAAAGGACCACGCTGCCAAAGGACGGATCCCGCTTGATGCCCAGTATTACTTCCATCCCTTCCGGAACCATCCTGGAAATCAGGATGCCCTGAATCCGGGCCTTGGGCTGGTTTTTATCGATATTTGATCTTATTTGCTGATAGGCCTTGACCGCGTCGGCGGCGGATTCGATATTGAGCAGTACGCCCCCTACGTCGAATTTATGAACAATGTCATCCGATACTACTTTCATGACCAGAGGGAACCCAAGCCGTTCGGCAACCGCAGCGACCTGTTTTTCATCTTCCACCAGATCATAGGCTAACATCGGAAGTTTATAGGCCTGCAGGACTTTTTTCGCCTCAAACTCGGGCAAATAACTTCGTTTTTGCGCGATGGCTTCGTCGAGGATAGACTGCGCTGCCGAAGGATTAACGTCGGTGAAAACGGTCGGTTTCCTCGACTTGTCGTGCCGGTGGTGGGCAAAATAGTGCGCGCTGGCAAAGGCGTTGCACATGGTTTCCGGCAGTATATAATGTGGAATTTTATTGCGTTGCAAAATATCAATACCGGCGGCTACATCGGCTTCGCCCATGAAAGAGGTATAGATGGGCTTTTCCGCCGCCCTGGCGATGCTGACGATTTGGTTGGCGATGGATTCGATTTCGGTCATGGATTGCGGCGTAAGGATAACGAACACGCCGTCGACCGCCCTGTCATTCATCACCGCGGTCACAGCCGTCTCGTAGCGGTCGGCGCGCGCGTCGCCGATAACATCGACGGGATTCTTGATATTGGCCGTTGCCGGAAGGCTTTTTTTCAGCGTATCGGTAGTCTCGGGCGCAAATTGGGCCAGCTTGAGTCCTTCACGGATGGCGGCGTCGGTA
>JAFGSU010000184.1 GCA_016934435.1 Candidatus Zhuqueibacterota bacterium
AAATTTGGAGCAGAGAAATTGCTCAATAAAGCGCAAGCATATTACGATAACAAGAATTTTGAAAGCTCAAAAGAACAACTTGAAATTTTGTTACAAAAATATCCTGCATCTTCTGAAACAGATAAAGGTAGACATCTGCTCGTAAAGGTAGAAAATGAGCTTAAAAGAATTAAGCTGGAAGAAAATTTAAGAAAGAAAAGAGAGCAGGAAGAAAAATTGCGGAGATTAAATCAAGCAACAAAAAATATGAGAAAAAGGCATGATGAATTTAAGAAAGTAACTTGGTTTAGGGATTTTTCATCTCCTACTTATACAAACACAAATGGTATTTTCTTATATTTTGGAAAAGATGACGATAGAGATAATGCTGATAATCTTCGTTTTATAATTCAATATTATGCTGAAGATTGGTTGTTCATACAAAATTATCAATTTAATATTGATGACAAAACGTTTTCATATTATCCAAGTGACATTGAAACTGATAGTGGTTATGGCGGTAAAATTTGGGAATGGAGCGATGAGCCTATTAACCGTAATACTTATGAAATAGTTAAAGCAATAATAGATTCTAGAGTTGCTAAAATAAGATTTAATGGAAGACAATACTATAAAACAAAAACGATCTCTTATGCGGAAAAACAATCAATGAAAAATGTGCTTAATGCATATGAAGCTTTAGGTGGTAGTCTGAATTTCTACTAATATTATTCTGTAAGTAAACCACATAACAAAAATTTCCACCTGACTGCAATGGCTATGTTTCAATCCGAGCGTTTGGATTTCCGTATCAAGTTCTATTGTAATTTTTAAGTTTAGTGCATCGCAACCTTGCAGCAAGTGAAAATTGCCGTTAAATGATATGAAATACATTTGAGGAGTAAATAGTTGAGTAAATTATAATGCTTTCCGGCCGCAATGAAAACGACTTGAGATTTCCTTTATCATGCCCAACGGAGAGCCCGATGGGCAGTAAAAGTCCACTATATCTTATACTCTAGCGGAAAATTATGATTATTGATATAATTATTGGATTCATCCTAGGCAAAATGTTACCAAAACATTACCACTTTTCAATTAAAACAGATAAAAATAGACCAAAACAGATCAAAACGGATACAAGATAAGTCAATTAATAACAATATATTAATCTAATATAAATAATGCCCTAACGATTTCTCTTAATCAGTAGGTTCGGGGTTCGATTCCCTGTTGGCGCACAACCATTCAAATCCAAGCCCGTTTTTAAACGGGCATTTTTCATTTTTTCTATGTATATTATATATGCAATCAATTGCCACGCACAAGGCTTTTGATAAATATTCAATCCTGGAGGAATATTATGAAACCCGATTACACCCACATCACCGTCATCCTGGACCGCACCGGGTCCATGGAATCGATCCGCGATGATACCATCGGCGGATTCAATACGTTCCTGCAGACACAAAAAACGGAACCGGGCAGTGCCACCCTGACCCTCGTTCAATTCGATTCCCAGGATCCCTATGAGGTGGTTCATCGTTTTAAAAAAATCCAAAAAATCGATGAACTGACCCGTAAGACTTATGTGCCCAGGGCGTCCACACCCTTGCTCGATGCCATGGGCAGAGGCATCAACGATTTAGAGAAATCCATCGCCGATTTAAAGGAAGATGAACGCCCCGCTAAAGTAATGATGGTCATCATCACCGACGGCCAGGAAAACGCTAGCCGCGAATTCAGGAAAGATCAGATCATCAAAATGATCAAGGAAAAACAGGAAAAACTGGACTGGCAATTCGTATTCCTGAGCGCCGATCTTGATGCCATCGGCGATGCCCGAGCCCTGGGCTTTCAGGCGGATGCTGTACTGATGTTTGCCAAAAGCACCAGGGGCGTTGGCGACGCCTGGGCATCTTTGAATGAGCAGACTCTCAATTTTCGTGCATCACGCAAGAAAAAATTCAGCTTCGATCCATCCGATCGAAAGCACCCGGAGGATCCGGACAAGGATACAGATAAAGCTTGAATGTGTACGCAGTATTTGATAATTTATGATCGAGAAAATTTCGACAAAAAAGATGGCGTCAAAAAAGTACAAGGCTGTCTCAAGTCCATAATATTGATACAGGATCATACATGTCCGCTGCACCCCCCAGGGTCTCCGTCATCATCGCTTCCTATAAGCAAAAGCACTACATCCTCAATGCGTTGAGATCCGTCTATGGACAAACATGCGATTTTGACTTTGAAGTCATCGTCGTCGATTCCAGCGGCGACGATACGGCGGAAATCGTCGAGCATATCTATCCCCAGACAACGGTCATCGTCCTGAAACAGCGCAGCTATCCGGGAACTGCTCGCAATTATGGTATTAAACAGGCAAAAGGCGAAATTCTCGCCTTTACCGATACCGACTGTATTGTCGACCAACACTGGCTGCAGGAATTGGTAAAAAGTCATGAGCTGGGTTATGCGGTGGTCGGCGGATTGGTTAAAAACGGCACGCCTTACAGCATGATGGGCACACTCGATTACCTGATGGAATTCAGTGAACTGATAACACCTCATGCAACGACACGCAAAGACCATTTTGCCACCTGCAATGTCTCTTTTGTACGCGCAATCGTCGATCAATACGGCTTATTCGCCGATCAGGTCAAGGGGAGCGACAATCTCTATTTCCGCCGAATACATGCGCAAGGTCAGGTGTTATACTGGCAACCATCGGCCGTCATCTGGCATCGCAACCGCACCCGATGGGCGAAAATTCTGCGCAATCAGTACGATCTGGGCGTGGGTGCCGCCATGACCCGCAGGAAATTCAATGTCAAAGGAAAAGTATTCACCCGCTATCCGGTTCTAATTCCTATGATACCTTTTGTTCGCACGCTGACTATTGGAGGGCGTCTGCTGCGCAACAGCCCGATCAATTTTATTAAATTTATCGTACTGCTGCCCCTAGTGCTGGTATGTCTGACGAGATACAGCGTCGGTTTTTGCCACGGATTAAAGAAGTGATCCTTCATCTGGCGCGATAATGGTTGGTGATGGGCATGCGCCGGTCTTTGCCAAAGGCGCGACGGGTGATTTTTATACCGGGGGCGGCCTGCCGGCGTTTGTATTCGGCCCAATCCACCATGCGCACGACCTCCCGAGCCGTTTCACGGTCGAATCCAAGCGCCGCGATCTCCTCGACGCCCATCTCCTTGCCGATATAGTGCTCCAGGATCGCATCCAATAGATCATAGGGCGGCAGGCTGTCCTGATCGGTCTGATCGGGTTTTAACTCGGCCGACGGCGCTTTTTCGATGACCCGGCGGGGTATGAGATCATGTCCGGCCTTCTGATTGCGGTATTCGCACAACTGGTAAACCATGGTTTTAAAAACATCTTTGAGCGGTGAAAAGCCACCGGCCATGTCGCCATACAGCGTACAATAACCGACGCTGACTTCGCTCTTATTGCCGGTAACCAGCACCAGCCAGCCGAATTTGTTGGAGAGCGCCATCAGCAGGTTGCCACGAATGCGCGCCTGCAGGTTTTCTTCTGTGATTTCACTCGACAGACCGGCAAAGGTCTCAGCCAGCGTTTCCAAATATTGCATAAATACGGATTGTATCGACAGTTCCATCAGCTGAATATCGAGATTCCCGGCTATTTTCCGAGCGTCTTCGATGCTTGCCTGTGACGAATATTGCGACGGCATCGCCACGCTGATGACGTTATCCTTGCCCAGGGCGTCGACGGCTAACACCGCTACCAGCGCCGAATCGATTCCACCGCTAAGACCGAGTACGATCTTTTTAAATCCGTTTTTGTGCACATAATCCTTCAAACCCAATAAAAGCGCGTCATACACTTCTTCGGATTCTTGTTGCAACGATTGAATCGTATGCTGCACTTGCAGCGGCGTTTTCTGTTCAATTTTTTTTGCAATATCAATAACTTTCACCGATGGAAAGGGATTGTGAAAAATGGTTTTCAACTGTTGCTTTTCCTGTCGAAAGAAATATCGGTCCATCAGCTGCCAGTCGGTGATCAGGTAATCTTCGCGGAAAGCTGCGCCGGTCTGCAAGATGCGACCGTCGGGGGCGATCACCAGGCTGCGGCCGTCGAACACCAGCTCATCCTGACCGCCGATCAGATTGACATAGACGACGGCGCTGCTGGTGCGGCGCGCTCGTCCCTGCATCAGCGATAGCCGTTCCGCACCTTTGCCGAGACAATAGGGCGATGCGGAAATGTTGAGGAGGATATCGGCTTTCCCGATGAGGGCTTCCGCCTCAACCACACTTTCAGCGATCCAGATGTCCTCACAAATGCTGATGCCGATACGCCAGCCATCGACCGTGATGACGAGCGGCTCACTGCCGGAGTCAAAATAGCGCTCCTCGTCGAATACGCTATAATTGGGCAGGTGTACTTTGTGATAGGCGGCAGCTATTTCTCCATTATGAAGGACGACGGCGGTATTATACAACTTGCCCTGGATGTGATCAACATATCCGGTCACACAGATGATGTCGGGATTTTTTTTTGCAAGCTGTCGCAGGGATATTTCCTGATCGTAGATGAATTGCTGCCGCAGCAGCAGGTCTTCAGGCGGATAGCCGGTGACGGATAACTCGGGGAATGCGATCAAATCGCAGCCGTCCTGTAAGGCACGATCGACATAGGCGATCATTTTATCGCGATTGCCCTGCAAATCGCCGACCGTCGGATTGATTTGTGCCACGGCGATGCGTAATGACTGTTGTTTCATGATATTTGCTCGTAATAAAAAAATTGACTTTTATCAGTCGGGTTTGTACATTTTAAGTTATGAAAAAAAATGCAATTCAGCAACCAACATATTTAAAAAAGGACAGAAAAAGGTATGACACGCTATCTTGTTACCGGTGGAGCCGGGTTTATCGGCAGCAATTATATTCATTTTTTACTGGAAAAATATGGCAAAGAGGTTGAAATTATCAACCTCGATAAATTGACCTATGCCGGCAATCTTGAGAATCTGAAAGATATTGATTCGACCGGGAACTATCGGTTTGTCAGGGGAGACATATGCGATGCGTCCATCGTCAATAAACTTGTGAAGCAGGTTGATATTGTAGTAAACTTTGCCGCCGAGAGCCATGTCGATCGTTCCATCGGCGCGCCCGATGATTTCATCAAAACCGATATTTACGGCGCTTTTGTGCTCCTGGAAGCGGCGCGAAAATATAAAATAAAAAAGTTCATCCAGATCAGCACCGATGAGGTCTACGGCAGCATTCTATCCGGGTCGTTCAAAGAGACCGACCGTCTGGAACCTTCCAGCCCGTATTCCGCCTCTAAAGTTGGGGCCGACCGCCTGGCCTATTCTTATTTTGTCACCTTCAAGTTACCGGTGATCATTACGCGTTGTTCCAATAATTACGGTCCCTATCAATACCCGGAAAAACTAATACCGTTGTTTGTCACCAATGCCATTGATGATAAGAATCTGCCCATTTACGGTGACGGCAAAAATGTTCGGGATTGGATTTACGTCATGGATCATTGTGCCGCCATCGATTTTCTCGTCCAAAAGGGAGAAAACGGCCAGGTTTATAATATCGGTTCCG
>JAFGSU010000019.1 GCA_016934435.1 Candidatus Zhuqueibacterota bacterium
AAAAAGAAAAAATAGTCAAAAAGATTCTGCAAAGTTCCGTATTCAAAGACAGTAAAAAGACTCAGGAACTCCTGCAATACCTGGTTAAAGCATCCGAAAAAAAAGAAACTGTGAAAGAGGTAACCATTGCAGCCGATCTGTTCGGAAAAGAATCGAGTTATGATCCCCATGATGATCCGAGTATTCGCGTTTATGTCAGTAATCTCAGGAAGAAACTAGAATATTATTATTTAACCGATGGCAAAAAAGACGATATCAGAATCGAAATTCCAAAAGGCCACTATCATGTGGAATTTGTTCCCGCCGATAACAAACAAAAAAAATTCACCATCACCTATAAACATTTGAGTTATTTTTTCTTCATTCCCTCTATCCTCATTCTTGTCATCCTTTTATTCATTCAAAAAAAATCGGTGGAAAATAGCGGGCCTGTTAACAAAGAGTATATGGTAGATCATCCTGTCTGGGCGGAGCTGTTAAACGACAGAAAAAATCCCACCCTGATTGTACTGGGCGATTATTTTTTTCTTTTTGAGATCAAGCCTGGAATGAGGGAAGGTTATTTCGTTCGGGATCCGATGATCAACTCGGCGGAGGAATTTAGAAGAACGGTCAGAATGGAACCGCAACTTTTGGAGAGATTTTCCATCTGCAATTTTACCTATTTAGGTCCGGCGACGGCGGAGAGTCTGCTGCTTCTCTTACCGGTTCTGTCGCTGTCTCCCAATAAAACCTTTATAAAATTAGCATCCGAATTGAAATGGGACGAAATGAATCGAAACAATATCATTTATGTCGGGCCTTTAAAAACGCTTTACGAGTTAAATAAATTGTTCAGCAATCTACCTTTTCGCTATCAAATATCACCGCCGCAGCTATTCTTGATCAATAACCATGCCGATACGACTGCGAAATTCCGAGCGATGAGAGAAGAAAGAACAACCTATAAAAAAGATTTTGGAATCATCCTGAAACATAAAGGTCCTGAAAATAACATCGTCCTGCTGCTCACCGGTTTCGATGAATTGGGCATCAATGAAGCCATTAAATACAGTACAGATGCCAACTTCAGGAACCGTCTGGAAAATCAGGTGACACAACTGGAGAATAAAACCATCGATTATTTCTTTACCTTCATTGAAGTGGAAGGGGTAGAACGGACATCATTTAAATCGGCAGTTAAACATTTTCAGCCTTTAACCATGAAGAATTGATCAAAGGCTAAACACGTAGTAATATCTTCATTTCGTAAATAATTATCAGATTAAAAACTACTCAGACTCGCCCGCTTCCACCCCGCTGATGTTTTGACGTAAAAATAGGTGTCGTCCCAGGCGATATCACCCACCTGCCCCCGGGCGTCGCTGGAGCCGGTTGGCGTGAAAGACCGGCGCAATCTGAACTGAGCCTCGCCGGACAGGCCGTTTACATCCAGCGCAGAGGTGGGCGCCGTCAGGCCGATGCCGACGAAACCGCCCTCCCCGGCTATTCGCTCAGGTTTATGCCCGGATTTTTTTCAAATCGTCTTTCATCTTCTGGATATCGGCGATCCAGTCTTCGATATCCTGTTCATGTTCGAGCTCTTCGTTGAGGATAGCAGTAGCCATCTGATGTGTAGAATGGTCCTTGCCGCTGGTAAAGTCGGCCAGCCCCTTATATCTTTGAATGGCGCATCGCTCACCGGTTAGATTCTGATTGAGGATGGCTTCGACATAGGGATCGGAGGGTACTTCATAGGCACACTTGCTCAACTTCATCCAATCCTCCGGCGTTAAAACCGGGGTGCCGCCAATCTGGATGATCCGGTCGACCACCATTACGGCGTGGTTCAACTCCTGATCGGCATGCACCAGGAGTTCGGGCTCGATTTCGCTGCGCATGGGCCCTTCCATCAAGCGGGCGCCGACCCAGTACTGATAGTACGCCAGCCATTCCTCACAAAGAGCCTCATTGAGCATTTGCAGTAATTTTTGAACGTCGACGCCGAGTATTTCTATGCCTTTTTTTCCCATGATGCACCTCACCTGTTTATTGGTTTGTTAATATTATGCACTATAGAAAAATATACAGTATGCAATCAATAAAAGCAAGGCAAACTTGAAAAAAGCAGTGATCTCCCCGGATTGATGTTCACTTGCTCGGGATTATCCATCTAAAATACAGCGCCGAATGGGTGGGAATTCTATTGATTGTTGGAAATAAAATATCTAAATTTTCAAGTTAATCCAAAGCATAAAAATGGGTTCGCCAACCGTCAGGAGTAAAAGATGAACAGGAAATTCGGGAGAAAAATCTCGAAAAGTACCATATTTTCCAGAATGAAAAGCAGAGCAGCCGAATATATAAATAATCCCAACAAGCTGAACGAGCTGATCGATAGAGCAAAAGGGAAAGCCGATTCAACCCGGAACGGCCCTCTGCATGAAGTGTGGGAATCGCTCATGGCTTTTTTCAGGCTTGTCAGGGCATACGCCAAACGGGAATATACAAATGTGCCGTGGCAGAGCCTGATTCTCATCATCGGAACCATCCTGTATTTTCTTGTGCCGACCGACCTGATTCCGGATTTTATAGTAGGACTCGGCTATATTGATGATGCCGCGCTTGTTGGATGGACCATGACTGCGGTAAAAACAGATATTGATGCCTTTCGTGAATGGGAAGCCAATAAACTGGCTGATTAACGATCCATCTGTTCCAGAAAATGATAGCGCGTGATTCGTTTCACCACCCCGGCCAGCATCAGCAGACCGAGCAGATTGGGAAAGGCCATGATGACGTTGGCAATATCGCCGACGTACCAGACAATGTTGAGGAATTTACCCGTCAACATGGCCCCGACGAACAAAAGACAGACATAGATGAAACGATAGACCATCGTCGATTTTAGTCCCAGGATATATTCGATGCACTGCTCGCCGTAATAGGCCCAGCCGATTAGGGTGGTAAAACCGAACAATAGCGATGCAAAGGCGATAATGGTACCGCCGCCGCTGATGACCGAATTAAAGGCCGTGGCTGTGAGTGCTGTGCTCGATAGTCCGCCGTTGTGAAGATCGTAGCCTATTTTTGCGGCAAATTCCTGAATGGCGACCGGCATGGCTGCGACCTCGGATGAGGCCAATTTCGCGCCTTCCTGCAGCAGTTCCACACCGGTTGCGGGCGTCAAAAGCCAGACGCCGGAGAGCACGATGGTCAGCGTCGTCAGGGTGTTGACGAACAGCGTATCGATGAAGACGCCGGTCATGGCGATGAGGCCGTTATAGGTGGGATCGGGCGATTTGGCGGCGCTCTGGGCGATGGCGGCCGAACCCAATCCCGCTTCATTGGAGAGCACGCCGCGGCGGACGCCGAGGCTGATGGCCATTTTCACCGAAGTGCCCACCAGGGCGCCGCCCGCAGCCTTGGGCGAAAAAGCGGAGGTGATAATTAATCTAAAGGCATCATCGATGAAAGTGAATCTGCTGATGAGAATATATATGGCGCCGATAAAATAAAGCACGATCATGGCGGGCACCAGTTTTTCCGCCACTGCACCGATGCGCTTGATGCCGCCGAGAATCACCGCGCTTACCAGAATGGTCAGAATGATGGCGCTGGCCAGGGTCGGCACATTGAATTGCGCCTTAAAAGCCAGAGCCATGGAATTGGACTGCATCATGTTGCCGGTACCGAACAGGGCGGTGAACACACCGCAGACGGCGAAAAGCATGCCCATGAATTTGGCCGTGGGTTGATGTTTGATGCCGTAGCGGCAGTAATACATGGGACCGCCGGCCATGGAGCCGTCTTCGGCCACCTTGCGATATTTCACGCCCAAAAATCCCTCGGCATATTTGGTGGCCATTCCGAAAAATCCGGATACCCACATCCAGAACGGCGCGCCCGGGCCGCCCATGGCAATGGCCGTGGCCACGCCGGCGATGTTGCCGTTGCCCACGGTCGCCGCCAGAGCCGTCATCAAAGCCGCAAACGGCGAGATGTCGCCCTGTTTTTTATCGAGCCCGGATTTTTTTGAAAACCCCTGTATGAGGAATTTTAACGATAACCAGAACTTGCGCACCTGAATGCCCCGGGTCACAAGGGTCAAAACCACGCCGGTACCGACCAGGAGTAAAATCATCCACTCGCCCCACAGGAAATGGGATAAATTCTCCGTCCAGATGAGTAGCTTTTCAAGAAAACGCATGCTTTTCCTTCCTCCGCAAATTCCCCATACCAACTTCATGAGCCTGCAACAGGATGCCGGCCTTGAACTCAAAACCCAGATTCGGTGTTCACCCGCGAACTGAATAAAAAAATAGGCCACCTACGGGGTTATTTGATTAATCTGTAAGCACCCAATCGGTATCAAAAAATAATGCCTACAAATTAAGGCATATAATACGTATTTTCAGGGAAAATGGCAATTATTTTTAAGCCGTGTAAACCTTTTCCCATAAATCCTCGTCAAAATTAATAGATAACGGAGAACGTATGGATGAAAGTGAATTGATCGATCGATTACAGCAGGGCAACAATACCTATCCCGGGAGTTCCTGGGTGGATGATTCCAATTTCTGGAAATGCCAGGCTTTGGAGAAATTGAAAAGCGCCGAGGAAGCCGGAGGCGTCCCCATTCTGATGCGCGTTGCCGGCAAGGCGGATGTGCCGGAATTGCGCGAACAGGCCATTTTCTGGCTTTGCCAAACGGAGGGCGCGCCGGAAGTGGTCGGCTTTCTCAAAAAGGTGGTCTTAAAAGATCCCGATAGCAAAATACAGAAAAAAGCGCTGTTCGCGTTAACGCAGATGTCAAACGAAAATGGACCGTATGCTGTCGGCCTTGATGACAGCAAGGTGATTAAGCAGGTAGCTTTGCTCTTTCACGTTCACCGGCAGGACAAAAATATCCAGATTGACAACGTGCGCCTGTCAAATTTGTCGCTGCATGTCGATCTAAAAGGACATCCCATAATCTAGATCGGCGTAGCGGAGATTGCTTCATCCGCCTGCGGCGGATTCGCAATGACATTCTTTTATCTGTCCTTTAAGGTTTTTCCTCCTTTGGCGCTCATCGCATCAGCAACATTTTTTTACACATCACCCGACCGTTGATCTCCAATCGGTAGAGATACAGGCCGCTGGGCACGGGCATGCCCTGGGCGTTGCGGCCGCCCCAGCGCACCTGATACTTGCCGGGGGATTGGGCTTTATCGCATAAAACGGCGACGCGCTGTCCGAGGCTGTTGAACACTTCCAGTCGCACATGCCCCGACTGTTCGATTTCATATTCAATCTCAGTGCTCGGATTGAACGGATTGGGATAATTTTGCCGCAATGCATAAGAGGCAGGCGATGCAGCAGCCGGTCTACCAACGGTAGTCGGGAAAGGACTCGCGCCGTTATAGAGATTGCCATAAATATCCAGCACATTCTCAGGGACATAGTATTCATAGGCCATGAAAAATTGGTTGTTGGCATAGCCATAGGTTAGCGCCGGATACTGGTTGTGGCCTTCATCGGCATCGCTGAAGGCAAGTCCTACGTTGTCCAGCGGACCTTCGTACTTGCTGCCGTCGTGTTCCACCCATAACAGCCGGTTGTCGGTGGGGCTGAAGCACAATCGCTGCCCGAAGATGTCCGCCGGCGGTGGCATCCATCCCGGATCTGTCTTATAAATCCCATCCCAGAGGGTTACGCGCCAGTCGTTCCAGGCGATCAGAAAGGTGGCATCCGTTTGATTATAGGTGATATTGTTGTACGACTGCGGGTATGGATTGATGCAGACCGGAAAATTGTCCCATGTCTTCCACGCCACCGGGTCCGGCGGCAATTGCCCCATTTTATCTAAAAGCGCCACTGTAAAAAGCGTATCGGCGTTTCGCGCGGGTTTTAAGCCCAGAGTGAAAGCGGTCGAATCCGGATAATAGGCGACGTGCTGGCAATAAATATCGCCGCCGGCGTTAGCGCCGAATTGAGTCCATGCGACCATGAAAACCGGCAGCGGATACTCGGCCATATTTCTGTTCGGTTTGTTCAAGGTGACGGAGATGGTGAGATCATTGCTCTCCACATGCGGGCTGCCGCGATAAAAAGATCCTAGTAATCGATTGCCGGCCATAAAATAGGCAATCGGGAATTCCGGCAGCCAGGGCGGCCCGCCCAGATTTACTAACTGCGCTTTGGCTCTGGCGGTGGTCGTAGTCACTTCCTCACCATAGGTGTTCAAACGTACGCCATTCTTCCCCTTAATGCGAACACCCCACACCTGGGTTTCGCCGTAATCCTTGTAGGATTGGCGCGTGAACACCACCATCCATTCGTTGATCACATGCTGGTTGGCGCCATAGTAAGCCACATCGGGATATAGTTCCTCATATTCCAGATTGCTGGCAAAGGCATAATTGACTTTGGTGTCGGTGGTATCGCCCGGCAGCAGCAAACGGCCGTCCGCTTTTAGTCTTTGGCCGTAGATATCCGAATTGAGGCTTTGCCCGTACGAACCGGTAATGGCGTTGCGCATATCCCGCCATACGCAGAGCAGAGTAGCATCGAGGGAATTATAGGCGAGTCTGGGTGTATATTGATGCGCCGTTTGATCGGAGATAATAAAGGAGCCGTCGGTCAACGAGCGCGCGGTCGGCAGCACCCCGCCGGCATCATCGAGCAGGATGCCGTGAATATCCCAGTTGCCCATGCGGTCGTCCTGCCATACAACCATATAGTGTTTGGTTGCCATGACATATTCGACCTGCGGATTCCGCTGTGAACTTGGCCCGCTGCAGACGAGAAACTTGTCGCCTAACGCTGTGCCGTTCTTGTCGAACAACCGACCCCAGAGATCAGGATTGGTATCGATTTCTTCGACCCAGACGACCAAATATTGCTCTTTGTGGCAGTCATAGGCTGTTGCAGGAGCGGTTTCCTCGTACATCTGGTCGGCAACGGGGAAATGCACCACTTCGTCGGCACGCGCCTTGCGGTCAAAATAAGGCGCGCCTAAATGTTGCTCGCCTGGCTGCAGGGTGAACTTGCGTGGGGGAAAGTTCTCCGCTTTCTCGGTATCGTCCTTATGGACGATGACGTATAAATATTCAAACCTGCTGCCGATAAGCGAGGGCGGAAAATCTTTGACGTATTGATAGACACCGGGATTCACGGTTTCCGTTAACAGATCATCGGCGCCCATCCAGCTGTTAAAGTCGCCGTGCACCACTACTTTATCGCCGTCCTCCGGCTTGAAATTGCCCAGCTGCTTTTGCACATTCATATTGACTTGAAAGGTGACATAGTTATGCGGCGGCTTTTTGGCGCCGAAGGTATAGGTCAACTTTGTTTTGCCGTCGTGACTTTTCAGGTGAAGGATCGAATCGCCTTCGGTTTCAACCAGAACCATGCTTTTTTTCGCGCCCGCCGGCCAGCCCCCCCCGATGGCGGTTTGTCCGACCTTGATCCACAGGCTTTCCGGACAACTGAGATAATAATCATAAATAAGCTTGTCGCCGGTATATCTTGACCGACCGCCATAGGTCGTAGGAACGTTGTCGGGGAGTTCTGTGTAAAATGTGTCGTTGGTTGCGGAAAAGCGATATAGAGCTTTACAATCGCCGTTCCTCCCTTCCTGTGAAAATGTAGCTTCATAGTACTCATTATCGATCAATTCGAACGTAGCTTCAATCCTGGCCTGCTCTACATTGTTATACAGTGCTTCGACGCAATACCAGGTTCCTTTCTTCACCTGTGCCAAAGTGGACATGGGGAATAGCACTAAACACAAGACTACCGTCAGGATCAAACATGTAACGAACTTTTTACCCTTCATGTCAACCTCCTTGTGGTTAGATTACAATTGTAAATCAAATCGATATATAGGAATAATTTTAATAACCATGTTGCAGATATTCAGGTCAGTTATGCTTTGACATCAGAGAGATAGCTTGTTTCAGTACAAGAGCACGCAACAAAATGACGCAAATTAGAATTTTTGTGAATGAACGATGCCTGAGAAGCGAAGTGTTGATGACTGTGCGAATATGAAGATGCGAAATAGGATTTTTTGTATCTAAATTTTGTGTAACCTTGCGAATTGATCTGAGAATATGTCACCCACAGGTTTAAGGTTTTGCCCTGCGGGCACCGGATTGGTTTCTGAATTATGTTGCATAATAATATAAATTCTATCAAGTAAAGTCAAGTAAAAGTTGGATCAATTTTGCCAAGTGCATAATATTGATTTTCTCGATCGCGCCGGAGATTGCTCCGGCGCGGGTGCTGGGCGGGAACATTCGTTCCAACAAATCCCATGATGTCAATGGCATTCCGTTCTATTCGGCGGATTGCGGGATGGAAATCCCGCATCAGCATTCCGTCCAGCAGGGATCTGCCGGACGATCGATAAGTGAATGACTTACGCTTCGACTCTAAGGACACGGCGAGATTTCTTCGTTCCAACGCAGTCTTGATAAAAAATAATAAAATGGTTCCGCCGCTTATGATGACATGGCGGAGATTGCTTCATCCGCCTCCGGCGGATTCGCAATGACACTCTTTTTTGTGTCCTTTCGGGAATCATGGGAATTTTGCCATACCCAACTCACAATGACATATTCTATTTTGTCCTTGCGTTTCAGTATCCTATTTATTAAAATTATCAAAATCGGCAGTGCATTCGTTGATATGGGCAGATGGGATGGACTGAAAAGGCGTAATCAAAGAAAGTTGCGCGCAGGTTAGCCCTTATTTTATACCGAAAAGCAAAGTAGATGAAAAAATTTATTTGAGGAGATACCTGATGAAACGCTTCGCGCATAGTATCCTTATTCTGGCCTTCGTTGAGCTGATTCCTGCACGAGCGTCGCAGGCTATTGCCTCGGATTGGCCTACTTGGAGCGTAGCTTTCATCGCTCATCGGGGCGGGCTCTTTCCAGGCTATCAAGAAAACACACTGGCGGCATTTCGTCTTGCAATCGAGCACGGCGCCCAAGCCATCGAAGTCGACCTACGAGGAACAAAGGATGGTAAGATCGTCATCATGCACGACGAGACAGTTGACAGGACCACGAATGGTCATGGCAAAGTAAGCGATCAGACTCTGGCTGCACTCAAGACCCTTGATACCGGCCTCGGCGAACGTATCCCGACCTACGAGGAAGTTTTGCAACTAGTTGCCAGCACTGGCGTAACACTGTTGCTTGATATCAAGCAAAGTCCGGTACTTGACAAATCCAATGTGGTCCGACTTGCTGAAAAATACAACGCGGTTCTGAACGTGATCGTCGGTGTTCGCAATATTGAGGACCTTCGAGCTTTCCAGGCGCTCAATCCAAACCTCCGCACACTTGGATTCATTCGGGGAGTCATGGATATCGAGCCGTTTGTGAACGCAGGCATCAACATCATTCGGCTATGGCCCGAATGGATTTACGAGGATCCAGATCTTATCACGAAAGTACACCGACTTGGCAGACCTGTGTGGACAACAGCCGGCGACGCACCACGCGAGGAACTCGAAAAACTCATCAAGCTCGGCGTTAATGGCATTATTTCGGATCACCCTGCGGTGATGAACTCGCTACTGATCGATATAAACAAAAGCCGAGGCTTGTGAACGTCATTACGGTGTCCAGCAGATCGATCCCAGACATGTGGAACATACAGCGGGCTGATCTCAACATATAATCACCTCGTGAGGTATCAAATTATGAAAAAACATTGATGGGCACAATCGACGTAGATATCCAGGAACTGCAAAGACGACTGAGCGATGGCTCGATACAACGGGCCTATAAAGGGATCGTCTCGTTCATGTCTCACCTGCGAACGGTATTTTCATCGCAGCAGGGAACACATGCGGTATCGGGATTGTACCAGGGTCATCTGGACATGACCTACTTTGCGCTGTACCCTGATGAGCTAAAGAAGCGGGATCTCAAGATCGCGATTGTCTTTAACTACCTGGACTTTCGATTCGAGGTCTGGCTGGCGGCGCGAAATCGACCGTTGCAGCGACGCTACTGGCAGCTGTTTGTTGATGCCGGCTACAAAAAGCACCCATTGGCAAAGCCTGCGGTCGGCACGGATGCCATTGTGGAGGCTGTGCTTGTAACGGACTGCTCTTTTAAAGCTGCAAATGATCTTACTGATCAAATCGTAAAAGGTGTCAAGGCTTTTGAGGGCGACATGATAGCTTTTTTGGATAAAGTGGATGCGATTTAAAATTAATGAGGCCCGACCATCGGCTTCACCGGACGTATCGGCATCGGCAATTCCCGGGCATAAAACTGGCCAGATGCGTCGATTGTGCTAATCCTGTCGCACCGCTTTGCAGCGTGATGAGTGAGAATAATTGCTGTGTCTGTCCAAAAAATTAAAAAAGATAGATATTGTGGGGTTCACCTTTCTGGGCTACACTATATCACAATGGAAATACAACGTTACCCTCACCCTGTCCTTCTCCCGCAATTGGACGAGGGGACTGGAAATTCGAGATTTTATTGATTT
>JAFGSU010000185.1 GCA_016934435.1 Candidatus Zhuqueibacterota bacterium
CCATACCCGAACCCAAGGCGGTGTTCCAGAATAATCCGTGCACGGCGCCCGGTTTGACGCGGTTCATCTCAATCCAGGCGGCGTATTGCGCCAGCACCGGGATGACCTGTTCGAATCTAAAGGCATCGTCGGTCATATGGTACCATTCCACTTCTGCCCAGCTGAACAGGGGCGGATTGATGGTGTTGTGCGCCCCCTGATCATACACATCACTCCCGTCGGCTTTGCGAATTTCGCGGCAGATGAAGCCGGAATCGTGCTGGCGGCAGTAAAAGTTGTCTAAAGATTCGATGGCCGGGAAAATGGGATGGGCATAGCGCATGAACATCAGCATGAACAGAGTGTCCATCTGGTGTATATTGGGTGAAGGGAAGGCATCGATATAGTTGGCAATGAGAGGAGATTCCGATGACGGCTTTTGTAGATGGGCGAAAGCCAGTTCCCAGGCTCTCCAGTACAGTTCGATATAGTCCGGATTGTCGTCCAGCACCGGCGCCGGCAGGCGATCTTTATGTTCTTGGTAGGATGGCAGGGGAGCGGTCTGTACCCGCGGTTTGGCGAAATACACGCCGCGCGCGGCGCTGTCACGCTCCTGCCCCGCTGTGGGCAGAACAGGCGCCATCAGCAGGAGACAGGCAATGGCAAGAATTTTTTCTGACCGTTTAAGCATGAATACAATCTTTTACTGAAAGATACTGAAAAATTTGCGCAGGCTGTTTTGTTCCAGATCGATGATCTGCTGTAATTCGCTGGCATCCAGCCACACACCGCGACAGCCGGAACATTCTTCAATTTTAATGCCACTGTAGTCGATTTCGATCAACTGCATGCCGCATTTGGGACAATGCATGTGATGCAGTTCCTGCAATCGACGGCGGTCCATCTGTTTCATCTTTGCCTGCTTTTCCGCCTCAATCTTTTGCCGGCGTTCAAATTCCAGCCTGGCAAAATAGGCTTCTTCCTGTTCGCTGGGTTTGATCGGCATGAGGACTCCTCATTATATAATATGATTCAGATAACAAGGCGTTTAAAATATAATATACAGCAAACAAAGCTTTTTGTCAACATTGCTTTTCAACCTTAATAGCCTTAATACAAAAAAAGAAAACCTTATTACCTTAATGATCATGAATTAAAGGCAACACCCATTTTATTCATTTCATTTTCGCCGTTTTGGGAAGGCTAAAAAATGACAGCGCCATAATAGCAGGGCGCAATATAAGCGATATAAAATGATCACAGGGGCAAATGTGAGCGAATCATATCCCATGACTACCTGCGTTTGTAAAAGAATAAGGTAATAAGGTAAGGGCATTATCGATTATCTGCTACCAAGGTTTGAAAGGTAAAAATAAGGTAAAATAAATTTCAGCCTCGTGAAGTGGATGATTCTGAAAGTCCGTTGTTAACCACTTCGATGGTAGTCTTGCCCCGAACCCATCTTTGCGTGATTATAATTATTCCACCGATTCGGTGCTAACAGGTTAATTAAGTATTCCTGTGGGTGGCACATTTTCAGTTCAGTTCGCGTGTTAACACCGAATCTGGTTATTTCTCATCCTGATTTAAATATTTTCTCAAAATACAGTTGACATTGATGAAATATATCTGTTTATTTCATACGATAATCATTCAGCATATAACGGGAGGCTATTATGATCAGTCGAACGCTTTCCTTCACCATCTCTTTGATCACCGTATTCTCTTTTCTGACGGGGCTATCCGACGCTGGCGGCAAAACTGATATTTCCCAAATTCAGGCTATCCAATACACCCATGCTCAGGCGCTGCAGTTGTTGCCGCACTGTACGCTCGAATCGGCGCAGACTTTTTTAGGTTATGACGATAAAGCCGTCGCTTATTCTCTCACTTATCATAATAAAGAGGGCGAATGGCTAAATTTGCTAATTGCCGCGAACCAGAGCTGTCATCCAGTCATCCGCTATACCTACCAGACTGATCCGGAACGGCAAAAGATGGATGCCAATATCGCATGGGCTCAGGCATTGATGACCCATCCACAGCATAAAATCACCTATTATTTCGGCCTCGGCGAATGCTGGCATCTCTTCAGCAACGGTCGCGATTCCATATACATCCCCACGCGGCCCGGGAGTGAACCGCTCGACCCCGTACTATTCCGGCGGCACAGGCAATATATTTCTAAGGATCACAATGTACCCTATGGTGAGCCTGTGGATGCACAGGAAGCGGCGCACCAGTGGCAGCGCCTGCAAAACGGCACATTACTCGATCCGCAATCCTGGCACTATATACCCAACCGGAATGACGTACCCGATTTCGACTGGCATTATGGCTGCACCCCCACGGCGGCGGCCAATATGCTCGGATACTATGATGTCGTTTATGGCTATGGCAATATGCTCGGTTATTTTTTCCGCGACAATGATTTGGTACAGGGTGGAATAGATGAGACTGTCCCCACCATTTCAACCTGGCTGAAGGACCTGATGGGCACTACTGCCGGTGGTGCAACTGTGGATGCTTCCCTCGGCGAGCATATCGCTCAGGCGGCAACGATGATGGATCCGAGCTATACCGCCACCGACTATGGTCTGGATATCACCACACCCTGGCAGAGACTGACGGAGGAGGTGGATGCCGGCTATCCCTGTGTGCTGTCCGCCGACATGCCCGGCGCCGATATTGTATGGCATTCCATGACCGCCGTTGGATACAGCGAGGACCCCGATCAGGTTGCCGTATACGATATCAATCATGACGGCATTTCCTATTATGATCGTAATTCTCTCGCTCCTGCCAATGTGGCCTGGGTGCATCTGCCGCAGGTTCATAGGGGCAACGGCATCACCCTGACTGCATTGCGGGGGGCGAACGGCCAGAGCGCCGCATCCGACATACTGAAAACCAACGAAAATTGTACCATTTCCTGGACCTGCGATCGTCCGGGAGACGGCAAGATCGAGATTCAATTGAATAAAAACGGCGGTGCAGGATCGTGGGAGACGCTCATTTCGTTGAATTCCAATCCCGGTCAGTGGCTGTGGCTACCGACTGATGAGCACATCGGAATTCATAACCGGATCAAAGTAATCTGGCGCAGTCTGGGGGACGCCATTTTCGGCAGCGACGGCAGCCTGTCCAATTTTGTCGTCAGCAAAGGTAACTTGAATGAATTAACCGACGGCGTTAGTCTTTTAACCGATTGGCCCGACGCCCTGAGCTGCAGCTATACCGGCAACCAGTGGGCGTTGGTAGCTATTTTTCAGGAGAATATAAACAAGGATAATACCCTGCAGCTGTATCCGGACACGAATTTTCAGAACGTCGTTGCGGAAGATCATGTGGGCAAAACCTACGGCAGCAAATGGGGTTTGTGCGGTGTCAATGTCGGGCCGCCGAATCCGCCGCCGGGGCCGTTCGGCGTACAGATTGTCGGCGAAGGTCAGGGGCGGGTGCAGTTTGTCGAGAGCGAGGAATTGCAGTGGGGCACGGGCGCCACGTATGAGTATTGGGGCGAAAACCGCATCGTTCAGGCCTACCATTTTTATGTGGAACCGCAGGATAAAATTTTGCTCTATGACACGAAAATTTATCTGGAAAACTTTATTTCCGCCGATTTAAGCATGTATCTCTTTGATATGAGCAAACGATTTTTTTCGCGTGATGATGCGCTGCTGGTGGCAGATACAGGCCTTTCCGGTGCGGATGAACATATGACTCTCCCTGCAGGTTCGTCCGGCCGGTTCTTGCTTGTCATCCAAAATGAATCCAATAAAAGCGGTAACTATCGCATCAGCCTGACCAACGAGGCCAAGGCCACTCAGGTAGGGCAAATATC
>JAFGSU010000186.1 GCA_016934435.1 Candidatus Zhuqueibacterota bacterium
AATTATGTTATTGGTGTACATTATAACACCTATTACAATGAGTGGACCCATGCAATTTGAAACCATAAACGAACCGGTGGAAGTGATCACCTACTTTGATGGTCAAAAGATGCGCCCTTTGCGGTTTCGCTGGCGCGGCAGGCCCTATCACATCGTGCAAATCAACGGCAGCTGGAGCGAGCACAAAGGACAGGAACGCATCTACCATTTTCATGTCGCCACCCGGGAAGCGGGATCCTTTGAGCTGGTTTACCATAACGCCCGCTGCAACTGGAAAATCGGACGGGTTTGCGTTGAGGATTAAAGATGAATTGGCTCCATTCGCTTTCCGGCATTGAACCTGCTTTCGATCATTCCGGCAGAATTTTTTAATCCGTAATTGCGGTAAAAATGTATTTTGCCAATGCCGGTGACGCGTTTGGTCCGTGGCAAACAGGTCTGCTTAAAATGGTAAAGGCGCCGGTTTTTCCGATCCCTCAAAACAGCCCATCGATCGTTGCGCCACAGACGGCGCATTTCCCCTCTTTAACATGATTGGCCATGATTTCAAACCCGTAACGCTCGATGAGTTTGGCTCCGCAGTTGTAACAAAAGGTATGTTCACCGACGTCGCCGTGGACATTGCCGCTGTAGACGTAGCGCAGACCGGTCTCCAGCCCGATTTCGCGCGCTCGGTGCACCGCCTCCAGACTCGTGGGCGGCATATGGGTGAAGCGGTATTGCGGATAAAAACGGCTGATATGCCACGGCGTCTCGGCGCCCAATTCATTTTTAATGAACAGGGCGATCTCGCGCATGGTCTCCTCATTATCCACATAACCGGGCACCATCAAAGTGGTCACTTCGAGCCAGATGCCCAGACGCTTCATTCGTTTCAGAGTGTCGAGCACCGGCTTAAGCTCGCCTCCCACTACTTTGCGGTAAAAAGCTTCATCCCACGCTTTCAGGTCGACATTGGCGGCGGCTAAAAAGGGAGCGATTTCCTGCAACGGCGCCTCATTAATAAAGCCGTTGGTCACCCATACGGTTTTAATATCTTTTTGCTGCGCTGCTCTGGCAATATCCAGGCAATATTCGTAAAAAACAGTCGGCTCGGTATAAGTACAGGCGATGGTTTTACAATCCGATTGCGCCGCCTGCTCCGCTACCACTGCCGCAGGAATGGTGCGGCCCAGGTTGCGTAAATCTTCTCCGCCCTTGATTTGTGAAATCGAATGATTCTGGCAAAATTGACAGGTAAAATTGCAGCCGGCGGTGGCGATGGAAAAAGAACGCGACCCCGGGAAAACGTGGAACAGCGGCTTTTTTTCGATGGGATCAACATGGACGGCGATGGCGCGTTCATAAATTAAGGAATAGAGCGCACCGTCAATATTTTGCCGCACACCGCAAATGCCGTATTTGTTGGGCGCTATCTTGCATTCATGCGGACACAGGCGGCATTGCACGCGCTGGCCCGCAAGTTCATCAAAATATAAGGCTCGTTTCATTATCAATCCTCATCACTCAAATACCAATCACATATGGATGGTAACAGCTTAATGCGTACAATCCCGACGGATATTTTTCCGGCAGGTTTGAAGGTAATCTAAAAATCCGCCGAATTAATCAAAATCTCCGACATATACCAGCAGGTTGAGCAGCCCCTGCACGCGCACATAGTCGGTCACATAAACCTTGACCTGCTTGCCGCCGGTTCCCTGTAACACCAATTCCTGGGCAACATACACGGTTTTAACCTGATCGCCGTCGTTTTGAAATATCTTGATATCCTCTTCGCTGATTTCCAGTTCCACCGGTTGCGCTATGGCCGCCGTCACCTTGCCGTCGAGGCCGACCGGAGCCGCTTGAATCGGCACCGGTCCCAGTTGCACATCGGGTTTAACAAATAGTTTGGTAGAATCGAGCGCAAAATGAAACATAACCCGGCCGCCGACCGGCAAATGGTTTTCCACGTTGGCCATTAGTTTGGCCGATTTAATATGGTTGGTGGCATCCGCCGGCAAAGTTGTTTCTTCTTCGTCGCCGTTCTCATCCGTGGCGTAATCCTCGGGTTCGATGAACAATCGGGTCGTGTCGCCCGTTATGGTGCGTTCCTGCCAGCTTGCAAAAGCAGGCAAATCTAAAATATAAAGGCCTCTGATGTAATCATTCTTACTCACGCGGCCATAGGTGAGGCCGTCTCCGACCACCACCTGTCCGCCGGCGGCTAACTGTGTCGGTTGAATATTGATGACATTTAGAATCGCGCTGTTCTGGGGCGTAAATTCCGGCAGAAGCGTACGTGTTTCTCCGCTGCCGCTGCCCGGGGAAATAGTCTGATCGATCGCCAGTGAAGCCGCAGCGCCGGTGGAATTGATTCCGGTTAAAGAGCCCTGAAATCGCAGCGGCAGCTGGATGGTATTGTAAACAACCACCGAAAGCCTCGCATCGGCTAATTCTACGCCCTGCAGGTCGCCGATGCGCTCGGAAATTTCTATATCCTCGACGGTGGAGTCCAGTTCTATCGTCTGTTCTTCGAGTCGACCGGAGAAATGTTCAAGCACGACATTCTGCATCTCCAGGTCGATTTTTGCATAGGTGTTCTCATCGATGGTGACGAACTGGTCGCGCAGGTCGTTGCTTTTTCCACGGATGTGCATCTGCAGGTACTGCGCTTGACCGATTTGCGGCAAATCCATTTTTGCCGCCACATCCGTTAGATCGACGGACATGTCCGTGCGACTGAACGGCAAAAGAGAAAAATCGAGCTGCAACGGCTCGCTTGTACTTATATGATGCAATTGCATGAGTTGTATGGACAGATCGGGCACCGTAAAAGGCGTTTGATTTTCGATGGTAACTATGATATTGCCGCTGCTGAAAGTCACTTCTTCGATGGCGTTTTGTCCGATGCCCTGAAGCGCCACCTGTTCATGACGTTCAATGTCGGTGGCGGGAACGCGCGCTTCGGCAGCGCTGACTACCGCATCCCGCAGTTCCGCCACCAATCCCACCCTGCTGTTTTTATCAATAGGAATAGACTGACCGTTGCTGCCGGGAGAATTTCCGCTGATCAGCCAGTGGGCATTGGGCGGAAAGTCGATACCGGCGACGTCCACATCCGATATGACCGAATCCAGCGGCGCAATCCTTTTGATGAGCGGCGTCGAAAGAATTAAAAGATGGGTTATTGGGTCCTGCAGCGTCAGCAGCACATTTTGCAATTCCACCGGCAGGCCGTTGAGCACATAGATGCGGACCTGGCCGCTGGTGAGTCTCGCAAAATGAAGGTCTGCGGTGGAATGTTCTTCCGAAGGAATATTGATAAATGAGAATGGAGCGATGGTGCCGGTCGTCCCGTGCTTGCTGCCTGCTTCCTGCGACAACTGGTAGAAATAGTAGCGGTCCGCCTGTACGGGCAGGTCGGGAATCTGGAAGGCATCCAGTCCCAGTTTGAACGATTCAGAAAAATCGGGCAGGGAAATATGATCGCCGACAAATGTTTTGTCCAATTCCTTTTCAAAATGAAAAGAGAGCAAGCCATTCTGATCTCCGCTGAGATTCTCTTCATCTTCGATGAGTTCTTCCACAGTATAGATGCGGTCGATCAGGGGGATATTCAGCTGTGTATCCCAGCTCGGCGCCGCCGGCTCTTTCAGGGAACAGGTAAAAAATAGTACCGTAACAAGAATACTGTAGCGCAGGTGTCGGTTCATGGTGTGATTCATCTGATTGTTAATTTCTCTTAAATTTATATTCACTGTTTATGGAACCGGCCATGCCGTCCATCTTGATTGACTGTGGTCTTAACCGACGTCAAATAGCGCCGGCGTTTCCATTGCTCGCTTAATTGACAGGCCTCCTGATCCGCTGTCAGCGAACGGCAGAATCTCCGGCCAGCCGCATTAAGGATTTGATCAATGCCTGGGTACCTTCACGGCCTTCATCATTGGCCTGACACCCAGCAAAAAGTTGATGCACCAGCGCCAGGGCCGGCAGGGGTAGCTTTATCTGACGCGCCGCTTCCAGGGCTAATTTCAGGTCTTTTTGCTGCAGATCGATCATAAATCCCGGCGCAAAATCGCGCGCCACCATCCTGGGCCCCAGGTTGGTGAGCTGCCAGGACCCGGCGGCGCCGCCCTGCGTAGCTTTAATCATGACCTCGGGATCGACGCCCGATCGGCTCGCAAACTGGATGGCCTCACAAACCGCCAGATTGGTGACGGACACCAGAATCTGATTGCACAATTTCACCGTTTGCCCCATGCCGTGTCCGCCCACATGGGTGATACTTTTTCCCATGGCCTGGAATACCGGCAGGCAGCGTTCGTATACTTCAGCCTTGCCGCCCACCATGATCGCCAGGGCGCCGGCTCTGGCGCCGGTATCGCCGCCGCTCACCGGGGCATCGAGCATCTCGCAGCCCTGCGCCTCAATATGCTCCGATAGCTGTTGCGTCACAGTGGGAGATATGGTGCTCATGTCGATAACCACGGTGCCCGGCTGCAAACCGGAGAGAATGCCGTTTTCCCCGGTCACGACCTGCACAACATCCGGAGAATCCGTCACCATGGTGATGATGACATCGCTCTGAGCAGCCACCTGGCCGGGTGAACCGAGCCCTCGCGCGCCGGCATCCACGATAGATTTCATCCGCTCGGCCGTGCGATTGTACACCGTTAAAGGAAATCCCGCTTTTAATAAATTGAGACACATGGGTTGTCCCATGATGCCCAGCCCTATGAATCCGATGCGCTGTTTTTGCATGGTTTTCTCCCGATTAGCCATCATTCCGTCGACATATGATGCTGCCAGATTTTCCAAACACCGCTCTCTTTGACCAGAACCGTGGTGAGAAGGTTTTTCATGGTCGATTCCCCCCGCTTCGAAGTGATCTGTATGACGCTCTGATATCGCACTACGGCCAGCCTGCCGGTTCGCATTACCTGAATGCCGCTCAGGGTGGTTTTGACCTTCTCCCAGCCGGCAAACATGGGCAGAAAAAAGCCAATGATATCATCTCGATGCAATGTCCGGCCATTCAGGGTGTACCAGTACATATCCTCGTTGCATAACGCCGTCAGGGCGTGCAAGTCTTTGGCATCGAATAAAGTATGAAAGGCTTGCACCACTTTAACGATTTCTGCATCAGGTTCGTTCCTGATTTGAACGCTACAGGAAAATAGCAGACAAGCCGTGACCGCTGTGATCAACAAAAGTTTTTTCATAAGCGTTCCTTGCTAAGCATATTTATCCAGAACCGATTCGGCCCAGAGGGCATCGATGATTCGATCATGTTTGCGGCAACCCTGCGCAAAGACCCGGCATTTTTGCTTCAGCATATCCACCGTATCCCGTCGCTGTGAAGGGTTCAGGCGGTTGCTCTGCAATATTTTATCCAGCGACAGGATGCGATACCGATCCAGGCTATGTTGTTGCGACAGCTGCGGCCAGTCGCCCGCCCGCTTGATGATCAGGCGCTCCGGGATGAACAGCGCCGGGTAGCGGCAGGTGATGCGCAGCCACAGGTCATAGTCTTCGCAGGCCGGCAGCGATTCGTCGAAGAGTCCGACCGTATCGAACAGACTGCGATGCAGCATAACCGACGAAGGGCTGATGATACACAGGGGCAGACAATACGGATAAATCCAGCCGGAATGTTTTCGGTGTTTTCTGCCCTGGTTCATCCAGCGTCCGTGCCGCCGCCACTCCTCGCCGGTATAACAGATTAAAAACTCCGGCTGATTCCGTAAGGATTGCAATTGTCGTGCCAGTTTATGCGGTTGCCACAGATCATCGGAATCGAGGAAAGCAATCCATTCATATCTAGCCATACGGATGCCAGTATTACGGCTGACCGACACACCCATTCGTTCCTGGTATACATATTGAATCTTGTCGGCCAGAGGAGCGAGACTAACAGCGGTATCATCGTTGGAGCCGTCGTCGATGACCAGAATTTCATCCGGCCGCCGTGTTTGTTGAAATATGGACTGTAACGCCTGCTGCACCAACTCACAGCGATTATGGGTGGTAATGATGACGGATACCTGCATGTTCATTTCATCTATTACATACGCATCGTCAGCACCAGCACAAAACAGAGAACTGTGATGACAATGAGCGCCATGGCCAGCAGTCGATGCCAATGTTGCTCTCTTTTAAATTCATGAAAACCCAGCATCATAGCGGTCAGATAGCCGCCGGCAAATCCGCCGGCGTGGGCGAAATTATTCACTCCCGGCAACATAAAGCCAAACACAAAAGCCATGATCGCCCAGATGCCCACCTGTCGGTAGACGGCGGTGCCGAAAGTGCCGCCGCGTTTACGACCGTAATAAATCAACGCGCCCAGCAACCCGAAAATCGAACCGGAAGCGCCAACCGTGAACAACACGCCCAAAAGGTTGGAGACTACATACCCTATGACGCCTGATAAGGTGAAAATAATAAAAGCGCGCGAAGTCCCGAATAACTCTTCCACCATATAGCCGAGGTTGCGCAGCCAGAGAAGATTGAAAAATATGTGCAAGAGACTGCCGTGCAAATAGATAGCGGTAATCAGGGTCCACCAGTATCCCTGCGACATGCCGTCACTGCCCGTCATGCCGAGCCTTTGCAGCGCTTCCCGGCTCGGGGCGAGCAAACCAAACAATCCACGCGGTTGCGCGAGGGCGGACATATCCATCAACAGGGCGAGGATGTAGAGAACAATGCACACGCCGGTAAGAATCG
>JAFGSU010000187.1 GCA_016934435.1 Candidatus Zhuqueibacterota bacterium
AGCACGGCGCTGCTCAGATTCGTGGTAAAATTGACCGACTATTCATGGTACTACGGCGCATCCGTAGGTTTTTATGTAGATGATTTTACCGTTCAAAACATTCACACAGGCGATTGGCTGAGCGTGGATAACAATATTAACGGCCTCTCAAAAGAGGTCACGGTGACGCAGAGCGGCGATTACCTCTACCGCGTACGTTCGCACTTAAACAGCCAGTGGTGGGACTGGTCGGACGTGGAAGCCGTTCAGGTGGATTTACCTGCCACCGTCACATTGCAGGTGCGAGCCCTCCTGGAAGGGCCCTATGTTTCAGCCGGAACCATGAGTACAGCATTGCTCAACCAGGGACTGATCCCCAATGACAGCCCCTATACGCAGGCGCCCGTCCATGCTGATCCCATCCCCGCCAACATCACGGATTGGATATTGCTGCAGGTGTATGAATCCAACGGCGCCACGGTGGCAAAATCGCGCAGCCTGTTCATTCGCAACGACGGCCAATTAGTGGACGAAAGCGGCAATGAGACCATTATTATAACCGGGCTATACAAGACAAAGAGTTATTATATCGTGCTCAAACATCGTAATCACATTCGCATCATGAGCGCAAATATGATCAATTTTTCTGGTGGCAGCGCTTCCTACGATTTTACCGATAACATCAACAAATATTTCGGTAGCAACGGCGCCAAATCGTTGCCGGTAGGAATGTGGGGATTATGGGCCGGAGATATTGATCAGGATGGCGCTGTTTTGAGCGGCGATTTTACCGTCTGGCAAACCGCGGCTCAGTCGGGCGTCGCGACCTACAACACCGCTGATGTGCGCCTGGACGGCTCGGTGACTTCATCGGATTATGTTTACTGGTACGAAAATAACCGCGCCGGAGCAGCCACCGGGATGCCGAATCCGTGATTCATTTTGCCCTGGCATGCAGGAATGGCAAGCTTGAACATTTCACCGGTCAGGATTATTGCTTTTAAAAAAGTTGTGCTGTTTAGCAGATTTAACATCGCTTCCCCCATTTGAATCTTGTCCCCACGGAGACCGTGTGAACAAGATTAACTCCTCTGTATCTTTGCGTCCTGGTATGATTTTGCATTACGTTTGCGAACATTCTCATAGCGATAGCAGGAGATTTTTTATGTCATTCTGCAAGAATCCATTGTCGGAAGTGAACGGCATTGCCATCATAAAACGCATCTTTCGATCGCCCAGGGAATCCCTTCCCTGGGCACAACCATTACTTAGGGCCTCCGGTAGAAATCCCGCGTAGACACCCGGGGCTGGAAGCCCCTGATTATCACTGCGTCCGGGGAAGAGTCCCCGAACGATCGTTTGAGCTCGTAGCATCTCGGCAGATTCCAAAGCAGAGAGCTTCTATTACAAGTGCGTCACCAAGCCGGAGAGGTGTGTGAAAACGTAGAATCAACCCCGGGGTCGCGCTTTTTGCGACCCCAGGTGTTTCGTATGTATTTGATAATATTGACATGTGACACCCGGAGTTGCCGCAAAAAACGCGGCAACGTCCGGGATCTATCCGTTTTCACTCTCCGGAGCTTGGCGACGAGGGGAAAAAACCGCAAGGCAAATTTTTTAGCGTCTTTGCGTTAGATTCTAATTTTTAACGCCAGGACGCCAAGCCGCGAAGTAAATACAACATGAGAATGCCGTGGAATATTTATAGCAATACAATTAAAAAAAAGCTTAACCCCGTCAGGGGTGAGATGTTGAATGATCTATCAAAAAAAAATATCACCCCCATAGATCTGTGGTAATCCTTTTCCTATGATCACTTCATTGCGAATCAAATTAAGGCACAATATTCACTTCAGATACACCCCCACCTCCTTGCGCACAAATGCTTTATCTCCCGCCGGAAACAGCACCGTCAACTGATACATGCCCGGCTCATCCATTTTCAAAAGCAAACCATCCGCGCGGTCGATCTCATCCGTAAAAGCGCGCAGACGGAAATCGCCTTCCCGGCCCGCCCTTCCTTCCACACAGACTTTAAATGTCTTTCCGTCCAATCTCTGGTCGATAATGCGAACTCCCATAGAACTGTCTTCCGGCGCCGGATTGGGCAGAAACGGCACCATACCGACGCCGCCGTGATGCTGAAATTCGACCGATATATTTTTGCGCAGCTTGAAGGTAACGGCCGGTTCCAGCAAACCATTCTGGCCGCGGCTAAAGTCTGTCCATTTTTTACCGCCCACGGATACCATCTCTATAGTCATCCCCGGCGGCACTTCCGGCTGCAGCTCAATTTCCAGGTCCGGGCCCTCTTCAATCCAAAAATTGTAAACGCTTCTATCCGTCTGACGGCTAAATTCAAAAGAAAATTTTGTCGCACCGATGCACAGCCTCTCCACTTTCAACCAATCCCAATCCAGCGGCATGCGCGGCCGCAACACAGCCCGACCCGCCACAGCATCCGGCTGCCAGCCCAGCATTCCTGATATAATAGGATGCAGTGCGTTGGTCTCCGACCAGCATTGATGACTGCAAACGCCGCCGGGCCGATAGACGGTCCCGTGCGACACCTCTTCGCTGAATCCCAATGCCCAGTTTTTGAAAATGTTCAAATTAGCCATCAGGTGGGTAAAACCCTGCACCGAGTTGCCGTAGCGATATTCCGCCAGAGCCGTCCAGCCGGTGAATAACGGCCAGACCGAGCCGTAATGGTAGCCGCGCGGATTGAACAACGGCGACTCGGCGCTGAGGATGCGCACGCCCCAATCGGTTGAGAATGTGTTGCCCGCATACGCTTTCAGCATCGCAGCAACCCTGTTCTCATCCAGCAAACCGAACAGCATGGGCACGGTCGGCATCACCGTTGGTTCGGTCCTGTAGGTTCCATCGCTCAGTAGGCCCAGGTTGTAGAAACCGGTTTCGTCATTGTAGAAATCCTGATTAATAATCAACCTTATTTTATCCGCATCCTCGCCAAATCCATTCGCATGAACATCTTCGCCTATGGCTTTCGCCATACAGGCCGCTTCGCGCAGCGCTTCAGCCCACAGTGCGGCTAAATACAATTCGGTATGAGAGCCATACAGCTTGCCGCCTTCGATCCAGCCGTGGCCGACGTTGGTGTTCTCGATCAGTCCGTCCCCATTGGTGTCGGTGCGATAGAGAAAATCCATCGCCGAAAGCAGGGACGGCCATAAGGATTTAATAAACGTCACATCGCCCGCGGCCCGCAGGTAATGGCCCGCCAGAATGACGGTGAGGGGCGTTGCATCGGAGGCATCATAGTGCAC
>JAFGSU010000020.1 GCA_016934435.1 Candidatus Zhuqueibacterota bacterium
CCGGTATCTGCCGTGGAGCGTGGCGATCTCCGCTGAAAGGGCATTGGACAGAGATAGTCACCTTATGGCGGAGATTGCTTCATCCGCCTCCGGTGGATTTGCAATGACAATCTTTTTTTATGTCCTTGTGTGAATAATGGCGTTTTTGTCAAACCCAACTCGCACTGACATCCTCTATATGTGCTACTCAATCGCCCCGATCCAGCAGGTGCCGCGGACAAATTCGCTCTCCCCCACTCCGACGAGATCGCGATCGTCATGCATGAGATGCAGCAATCCCACAACCGAGCCGCTTTCGAATAAATCCGTGACTGTGGATTGTAAATCGATCACACCTTTTTTCAGCGGTCTGTACGGAAAGGCGCAGGCGTGGATGTGCGCCAGCAAGGTTGCCTCCGGACGCAACGGGCGCAGGTACGGCGTCAGCGAATTCTGATTTGCAATGCTCAATATGCCGACTGCCAGCGTTAGATGGCGGCTGAAAACCGGCTCTGAAGTGAATGAAAACCATTTCTTGATCTCAGGGTAGTGAAAAGGATTTTCGCTTTTCTCAGATCGGAGCGGCGATTGCCGCAGCGCCAGTCCCACCAGACCGTGCGATTCGACCAACATGACAAAGGCCAGGCTGTCGGCGCCCAACCGTTCCAGCGCGGCCTGACAGATGGTTGACAGCGTGACGGGCGCCGTCTCCGGCGCAGAAAAACCAAGTTGATGCGAAAAAGCGCCCTCACAGCGTATGCCGTAGATAGCCGAAACTCGTGGCACCAGCGCGCCCGATGCCAGCAAATAATCCGGCACGTTCGATCCGTCGGTGGGCTGATAGACCACAGCGCCGCCTGCGGCCATGAATTCTCCCATGCGCTCGCGGCATTGCCCCCAATCCTCGCCCAGAGCGCCGAGTCCAAGGCCGAAAACCGGGGCCGGAAAATCGAGTGCGTGAACGCTTTTTTCGGTCGCCGCCATAATATTCTGCCAGCCCGGATCGCCAAAAGCACGGCACTGCAGCCGCGCGTCCGGGGCATCGCCGACCAGCTCGAATGCCGCGTCGCCTTCCTGCCACTTTTCCGTCCCGGCGGCTGCCGGCTCGGCGACGGCCGTCGTTTTTTCAGCCATCAGCTCATCGAGACCCACCATCTCCAGCACATTCCGTACCTGTGGCGATAGGGCGCGGATGGTCAATGCGCCGTTCACCTCCTGCAGCTGCCGAAAATACTTGATCAGAACACGAAGTCCCGCGGAGCTGATATAGTCCACACCGCTCAAATCCAGCTGCACCTGATAAAATCCGCCGCGGATGACCTCGTCAATCTGTTTCTCCAGATGCGGCGCCCAATTGGCATCCAGGCGCCCGCGGATACGGAGCAGCATCCCCCCTTCGGGCGAAGGATTTCTCACTACTTCCATGAATTTTCTCTTAATAAATGGCAAAAAAAAGTAGGGTGGCGCTACAAAGAGATCGGCGCTCCTGATAACAGGATTCATGAGTTCCCGAAGAACTTGTCCTGACGCCCTGGGATCAAAATCTCAACCCAGTATTTGGACCAGTAGTCACCACCCTACCATTATAATATATTATTTTTCAGAAAATATGCAAATTTATTTTTACTGTTCTGACAACTTTGTGTAAAGCGCATAACCTCAGCGGGTTTGAATTTTATCTTCATAAAGTAGAAAAACACCGGCAGCGCTCCGGACGAACATCACAAATACTATGGTTCGAGTCCATCACGTGCATATACCCATTGCGCCGGCCCACGCATATGATCGTTACTCCACGATCTTTTCCGCCCTCATGAGCAACTCCGGCGGAACAGTGATACCAAGAGCTCTCGCCACAGGCAAATTAATCAGAATCTTGCTGCTGGCGATGGTATGAAAGGGAATTTGTGCCGGATCTTCACCGCGGATGATACGAGCGATTAGCAGTCCAGCTTCCCGACCGGTATCCTCAAAATCGCGGGCGAAAACTAAAAATGCGCCCTTTTCCAGATTGTGACTGGCAAATCCGGACAACGGCACTTTGCTGCGCGCCGCTGCCTGGGCGATGCTGGCAAAACCGCCGTCACAGATATTATCGGCAATCTGACAGATGGCATCCACGCCCATGCCGCACAAAGCCATAGCGCCGTCGGAGACTTCGGCGCTGGTGTTGACGCCGATAGTCACCACCTCCACATTCAGTTTCTTCCCGGCTGCTTCAAGATTATTTTTATGCCAGATCGAATTGCTCTCAGAAGGCGAATAGAGCGATCCTACTCTTTTCACACCGGGAATGCACTGGCAAACGCCGGCTATCAATCCGCTGTAATCGGCAAGATTGTAGGCGCCGGTGATATTGGGCAGATGATCGTCGACGCTCCTGCCGGCTCCGGCGACGATCGGATCGGCAATATGGGTGAACACCACCGGGATGTGCTGCACCTTGCGGATGGCGGCCTGCAACGTCGGCGTCGATAACGGCACCACCATGTCCGCATTTTCCGTTATCACGGCGTCCATGAGCACACTCAGCGACGCCATATCGCCCTGGGCCGACCGCGCCCGGATTTCATAATCGATCCCCTCCCGAAGTCCCGATTCCTTTATTCCTTTGTAGATGCCCGCTTCCGACTGCTCGCAGGCGGGCGATTCCAGATATTTGACAACGTGAATGTTCCACTTTTTATGAGTCTTCTCTTTGAGATCAGCCCCGGCATAAATCAGCGGCAGCATCTTGCGCATTTCTGCGATGCGATCCTGCGTCTTCTTTTTATGCACACCCGCTTGATCGACGATGACGTCCGTCTCGGCCATCAGGTCATCCGAAAATTGCCACGGTTGCCGAAGCCGGGCCAGCGCAGCGGTGTTGAGGTAAAGCTGCAGCGGTACGACATTTTTTACGCTCATTTTCGCCGGATCGGCGCCCGACAATATTTTTGCCGCTAACATTCCGGTGAGTTGGCCGGTGTCATAATAATTAGCGCCGATGCCGAAGAGGGCGCCCTGTTCGGCATTTCTCGGTTCGTTGGAGATCAGCGCAATGCGCCCCTGCTGCGCCGCCCTGACCATGGCGGTGATGGCGGCGTCGACGGTGTTGTCGCAGCCGACCCACAACGCCTCGCAGCCGCGGGAGACCAGCGACTGCGCCGCTTCGTAAACACCGGCCGAATTGTCCACCGTCGCTTCCAACAGACGAATGCCCAATTCCTGCGCCACCACCCTGGCTTTGATCAGGCATGCCTCTGAACAGGTTTCGGCAGGATTCCAGACCGTGCCCACAACTTTTAATTCGGGCAGGCAGTGCCGGGCCAGCCGGAAACAGTCCTCCACCGGCTGGAATGAGCCGATGCCGATTAAATGCTCTGGATGATCGCCGGGTTGGTCCGAGCCAATTTCAACGCCGGCGCCGTAAGGATCGGTCACCATATTGAACACGTGGACAACGTCGCCCTTTTTATTGGCATTGGCCATGGTCTGCAGGCAGAGCGTGCTCAGGGTGATCACCATGTCGTACCTTTGGTTGATGATTTCCTGAGCGATGTTGTTGGCAGTGGCCATGTCGTTTTGGGCGTTGTAACGCTGCAGGATGAGCCTATCGCCCTCCTTCAATCCCTCGCTCGCCAGGCCGTTGATCACACCCTCGACGTTCTGATCCAATGGCAGACGGGAGGCGAATTGGAAAAGCGCCACACGAAACGTTGTCTTCTCAGGGCCCTTACGCTGCTGCAAATCGGAAAAAAGCAGAATGGCCGAAGCCGCAAGGATCAACAAAATTCCCAGCGAAAGACGCTTCAAGGCAGTAAGCATGGTTGTGCGTCTCCTTTTTTTCAACGAAATGTATAAACTTGAGGGAAAGATAGCAAGAGATTTTTTCCGCAGGAGCGGCATTTCGTTCGCTTTTGCATAACAAGAGATAAACACATTGATTCGATGTCTACAACTTGATCCACCAATCCTGCAGGATGCGCAGCATGGGTTCAATTTACCGAAAAATACAAAATCATGCCCCAAGAGGGAATATCACTTTTTTTTGCGGGATTTTTTTGATATCTTGTAGAGAAATTTATTAAGTGAACAAACAAATGGCACTCGATTACTGGAATCCCGATAAAGTCGTTAACTTTCGCGATGTCGGCGGGTTTATCAACCTGATCGCTGACAGAGACCTGATGCCCGCGGGCCGCTTATATCGCGGCGGCGCGCTGCAATCTATCAGATCTCTGGACGTGGTGAACAATCCTAAAACCATATTCAATCTGCGCAAGCGGTTGGATCCCCTTTTCCCTCACGTTGCGACCTATCATTTTCCCATTTCCAATGATTATGAAAAATATGAAACGTCAACGCCCGAGGTCAGAGCCTGGTTACAGGATATTCTTGCGGTGATCGAAGCCGGCATTGAATATCCTCTATATGTTCATTGTCTATCCGGCAAGGATCGCACCGGAATTGTGATTGCTGTTTTTTTATCCGTGCTGGGAATTCCTCGGGAATATATTATAGAAGAATATCTGCTCAGCGACGGCGACGTGTCTCGCCCCATGATCGAAATGGCTCTGGATGGCATTTCACCCATCGACTCCACCTTAAAACGTATCGACCTGCAGCGCGTAAAACTGGAGTTGCTGGGGCCACACATATAAAATGGGAAGCTTTTCGGGTGGAATCGCGCCTCAATGGTACAATAAAATCCTTCAATCAAAAAAGCGCCATACAAATCCCCAGCGAAACAATCCGCGCGGCATGGGGTAGGGATAGACCCGATAATAATCCTGATTCAACGGATTTTGCATGGAAAAAAACAGGGTGGCATCTTTGATGATAAAAATGGCATGAAGATAGGGGACCAGTACCGCTCCGACAGCCATGGTTTCTTCGGAATATTGACTGTAGTACGGCATCGAGGCTTCCTGCTCGCCCTGAACGGCGCAGCCGATGCGCAGCCGCGCGTCCAGATCGTTTTTGAAGAAACGATGATTGATCTGTACATATCCCTGCGCCGATACATTCGGCCAGTTTTGCGGCTCATGCTTTTGAAATAACATGCCCTTGCTGGCGGCATTGAAAGTGAACCACGAAGATAAGCGCCATTCCGCCGCCAGATCGAGCGAAGCCTGCTGTTGCAACGGCTGATTGCGGTACACCGGTATGGACTCATCCTGCCGTATTTCCGCCCAGATGCCGTCCTTGATGGAACTCCAGGATACCGACAGAAACAGGTGACCGCCGGAAAAAATTCTATTCATCCCCAGCCCCAGCAAATCGCTGCGTTGGTTGCGGAGCGTTGCCTGGCCCAATGCAAAGGGGCCGCTGCTATAAAGATGGGCAAATCCGGCCGGCCTCACGATGCGTTCGCCCCACAGCATCCAGCGCCAGTCGGGGGTTACATCATAACGCATCTTTACAAGAGGCAGCAGCGTCCATTCGGCATCGGTCCATTTTTGCAGCCTCAGTCCGGCCGAAATCCGCCCCTTTGGCGCCAAAGCCATGGCCACCTGCCCCCAGCCGCCTGTAGCCGCTTGTTCATGTCCACCCCACGCATCGCTCTTCATCCGCGACCAGCGCCAATCGGCGCCAGCCTGGAACGATAACAGCGAAATATTGCCCCGCCAGAGGCCATGCCACAGCACCTGGGTAACATCCTGTTGTTGATCGAGTAACGTGGTGCCGCGGTTGTACAGTTCCCGGTGATAATCAATGAGCTGGAGGGTAGTGGAAAACGTTTGTCCTTTTTCAACCATCAGGCCGTGGTCGTACCGCGCCTCTTTTTGATGCAGGCGATTCAGAGAGGGATAATCGGGCAATGGCTGAAAAAGCGGCAGGTTGAGGTCGGAGCGGTTGCGCAGCAGCAAATAACGTACCTGCCAGTTACGACCCAATTCTCGATCCACAGCTATATTGACTTTTTGGCTGCGATATTTTTCCACCACGCTCAGGGTGCCGCTGTAATTCTTCAGTACGGCGCCCATGTTGAGGCGCGTCCTCCGGGAAAGCTGCAAACCAAAGCGGGTGTCGATGTCATCATAATCGTTGCCGCCGGTGCGATAGCCGACCGAGGAGCGCACCGGGATGCCGGATAAATCCTTGGGCTCGATGTACAGCGTTTGACTGCCGGGATTCATGCCATTTAGCATTCGACCC
>JAFGSU010000188.1 GCA_016934435.1 Candidatus Zhuqueibacterota bacterium
CTTTCAAAACATTACGTTTTATGATACATTTTGAAGTAAATTTTGTCAAATAATTCGTATCAAGTCATTCGGATATCACTATAGTTGATACTCGCTCCATCATACGGCAAACACGGGAGTTGGGGGAGTCCTGAGTTAAGCGTAATAGATGGACATGGCGCCTCTTTACACGTATTCCCATAATACACAATCATTTGATCTGGCGTCCCATATTCATCTAACCATTGTTTATTGAGATAGGAGTCATTAATATAGAATCTATTCCCGCTATAGCCTTTCACCACAACATAATGATCCCCTTTCCCTGGGATATAAACATGGACAATCACGGGATGGCAGTTATCCAGTTCACTTCGTAACCGATTCCAGTCAAACGCACTCATCGGGATGGCTTTTACAGCCAGCCACATACTTCCAGGCAAATAACTAGGTGGCTTTTCCCAGTAGATCGCACAACCACTATACCCTCCATTATTTTTTAGCCACGTATTTAAGCGTCCTGGATCAACATCTGCGCCATAATATTTCAATACCATCGCCACTGAAGTGAGAGCACAACCAGCATATTTAATCGTAACCCCACTACACCAACCAAGCTGACCATTTTCCCAGCCACCATACGATGAATTGAAATAAGGAACATCAAGTGGAAATCTTGTCCCCCATGTTGTTGGCGCGATGAACATATTCCCTACGATCACGAGTATTACTACACCTACAAATTTTTTCATATAGCGGCTCCTATAGAAGTTTATTGAGGATAATGCAATCATGAATACATACTGCTTTTTTCATATAGCGGCTCCTATAGAAGTTTATTGAGGATAATGCAATCATGAATACATACTGCACAGCCCCAATATCGTTAGTTGGGGCTTTTCATTTTTTGTATAGCATTATTGAGCACCTTAAACAACAAAGCCTAACAAAGAGTTCGATGGAAAGCAATTTAAGATCGGTCATATAATCCCACAACTACATTTTTCATGTATGCGAATGGCCCAATATTTCAGCATTTCTAAACCAACAATATTTATAGAAAGACCACCCTAAATCATCATGCCATTATGTGATCTATCAGACATTGTTTGGAATGCCCCCTCTTTCATTTTTCTATAGATGGAAATAAAAGAGGGGTGAACTGCTTACATTCAATGATGTCTACTGAATGTATTGGGCATATTTATCTAAAAATTCATCAAGTTCAGACATCCCTCCGCCAATTTTCAAAAACCCCTGTGGAACAACACCTTTCACAGAGACACGAACGCCTCCCGATGTCAAAGGATCTATCGTAACCCCCAACTCAATATCTTTCATTTTCCCGTTAACAAATCTTCCTTCTTTACTCATCGTCGTGACCATTCCGACCTCATTCAGTGTACGAATAGCCATATCAAATGCTTTATCAAACTGTACCTCTGGATAGTCAACTTCTTTTGATTCTGAAGCTCCTCCCAATTTGACACCAGCACATCCGATCAGCAAGCCGACAATTCCAACACACAACATCACTACCAATACACGTTTCATAAGTTTTCCTCAAAACATCGATATTCTTGAAATCACAGGTATGTAAACTCGTGTCCAAGAACTCTTGTTCATTAAGAGCCTATCCGAACAACCCAGAATACCTGTCATCGAAAATCCATGAAGGGTTTTTCAGATAAGCACTGTAAGCAATGTTTGGGGGCAGATTTAGAGCGTTAGGCTTTATTGCCGCCCCCTTCGCAATAATTGCCTAACAACGATATAATAACAAGATACGCTTACTGGAAGATGCCTCAAAACATATAGGAAATACCTCCTCCCATAGTCAACTGACTCCATGAGGAATCTTCTGTGTACTCATCTGAAAATGTGATATTGGCATATCCAAGCTCTCCTCGCACATAGAGATGCCTATTAAATCCGACCATTAAGCCGCCACATACCTCAAATCCAGATTGATGGACATCCTCAAAATCACCTAATTTAATATGGGCATATCCTGCGCTAACATATGGACTGATACTTGCGTCTGCGTACCTGTCTGGACTGAAAAACAAGTAATTTCCTCGAACAGCATAGGAGCGAAAAGGGCCGGTAATCCCTATCGTGCCTAAAATGCCTATATGGTTTGTTAACCAAAATTCCGCACTTGGTCCAATCCCCAAATTCATCACACTTACAGAGACACCTAGTCCAAATCGTCCTCCGAGTTCAAGTCCTTCTGCATATCCACTTGGGGGACAAGAGAGCAAGCCTATGAGCGCAACAAATTTTACCAATAGAAATCTCTTCACATACCGCGTATGAAACATCGTCATTTATCACAGAGGGGTGCGATTCACGATAGACGGTAGAACGTATTCAAAGGGCTATCGCTTCCTTATTCGAAGACGTCAAGCTCTCGTCCTCAATCGCCGCTATTGTGCGTGTACCGCTCATCTTGAACGCACAATCAGCGTTGAAAGGCTTTCCCGTTTGTCGTGAATCACACCCATCACAGAATCACAGAGTTATTATTGACAATACTGTAGACACTTTTTGTAACAACGTACTTGAAAAGAGTCCCCCAAAGAGGAAGAAGGGGATGTTTCACCAAAACCATTCTTCGTCACCCTGAACGCGGAGGACTCAATAAATCTGATCGCAACAATTCTCGATAACATGTCAACCATTTCACCACCGCAACGAAAATTTCTCACGACCCTCTTCACAACCATTCAGCTCATGTATGGACGGATGACCTTCCAGAATCTACGCCGATAGAGCGACCTTCACGAACGCACATACACCCGACACGGTGCGGAATTTGTTGATTTTGCGGACTGTCGGCATCTCATGCTCACCTCGGATTTACCGAAATCCACGATGAAAATTGCGTTGATGGATTGCACCGTTGTCGAAGAAAACGGTACATGCACATACGGCCTTGATATGGTTTATCATAGCAGTCATGACCGAACTGAGCGCGGCCTGGAATTTTCCGAGGTGGCGCTTGTCGACGTCGACTATAGGACAGCCTCTTACCTGTCGATGGCGCAGACGCCGGATACGGCGACGCTTCAGCAGCGCCTTGGTACTGACAAAACTCGTATTGATTGGGAACTCTCGCATCTGGAGGACGAGGCCGTGTCCGCCTGTCATCACCTCCCTTGTTCGGAAGCAGCGGGTTCACACACATCGGGGGGGACTCCTCAACAAACGCTTTGAGGGCAAGCAATAGTCGTTACGCATACCGCCGCCCCCTTCGCACCACTGCCTGGCATAAATGAAACCGGATCGCGTCATTTCATCCGTGCATATCGGGTTTTATCTTTAACTCGCAAGCAGCCCGGGATTTGTCCGCGAAAAATGAATTTTTTTTCATGCGCGTAAAAAAAGTTGACGAAGAACGGCGATTATGGCGGTTGTCGTCTTAGCTTGTGAGCGTTATAGAAACTCGAACAGATCAAGGGGGATGCAGTGATGGTATTCACCGAATTACAAACAGAAATTCGAACGTTGTCACGCCAGGAAAAATATTGGTTAGTTCAGTTTATCGTATCTGAACTCAATCAGGAAGAATCTCTGTCCGCACACGAACGTCCCGCGCCGCAGATACTCCGGCAACGTGAGCAGCAAGAGACATCCAAAACGCAAGCAATCGATCTGTTTTTGAAAAAATGGAAAGGATTTCTCAAAGGCGTGAACCCGGATGACGCCAAATATCGCTATTTACAGGAAAAATACCGATGAATGTCTTGTTAGATACCAATATCTTGCTTGATTTCATCTTGGAGCGAGAACCGCATGTCAATTATGCGGAACAGATTTTTGAGATGGCAAAGCACTCTGCGCTTCATCTGTTTATGACCGCAACCACGGTCACTGATGTCTTCTACATTGCCAGAAAAGAAAAGGGCAAAGCGCAAACCTTAGAACTGATTGAAGATCTACTGAATTGTGTTGAGGTGGTATCGGTTGATAAAACGGTCATTCTCAACGCATTACGCTCCGAATTGACTGATTTCGAAGATGCTGTTCAGGAATGTGCGGCCACGCAGGCGGGAATTGATACGATCATCACCAGAAATGAGAGCGATTTCAAACCTTCGAATTTGGTCATTCTCGGTTCTGAAATGTTTGTAACGCTGTACGGCAAGCATTCGAATGAATCAGCATAGATGGTTTTTTTCGAATATCATGATCATCCTGAAAAACAGCGGTTGACAGAGAAGCCGTGACACCGTGAGTGAGATGGATGCAGGCAGAGTGATGGACAACGCGCAGATTCAGGAATTGGCGCGGAAGGCGAAAGGCGGCGATGCGCAGGCGTTAGAGGGGTTGCTGACAGATGCGTCTGTCCGCGCCATGATTGTGGCGGTGGCAAGGAAGATGCTGCCGGATACGGATCCCGAAGACATGTATCAGGAGGTGCGGATGAAACTCTATCAAGCGCTCCCAAACTGGCAGGAGCAGGGTTCTATTCTGCACTATATCCGCAGAATTGCGCATAATACCTGCGTGAACGAGTTACGCAAAACCCCCCACCGTTTTGTCTATACGCTGCCTGAATACGATCCTGCCGCCGAGGCTGCCAGAATAGAAAAACAGGGGAAAATGGCGCTGCTAGAAGCGGCGCTGCAGGAGATGGATGCGCCGTGCCGCGAAATGTTGACGCACTTTCTCATTGAACACGTCCCGAAGAACGAGATTAAAGCGCGCGTTCCCTGGAAGAAAACCGCCTTTCATCAAAAATGGGCCAGATGCTGCGAAATTTTAACTCGCAAAATTCGGCGCATGATGCAGAAATTGCGGACAGATTGATTGAAAAGAGTGTCTTTGTTTGTAACTGTACTGACATGAGACGTTGCCATACATAACCCTGTCAGGGTTTAAAACCCTGACAGGGTTGAAACGACGGCAGGTGTATCATAACCTTAGTGTGTCATTACATGTAACGACAAAAAGAAAACGACATGGATTTCATGTAGGGAGGATATTGAGCCGGGAGTTTCGGAATGTCAATCCTCGTTACACAAAATCTCTGTCGTTTCATGCAACCGAGAATTTTTCGCGTTGCTTGGCGGCTGAAGAATCCTTTGGATCGTGAATGATGATGACTCAAGAATTTCTTTGCATAGAACCTGAAGTCGGAAAAGACTTCCGTTTCCGGTATCCTGAACTTTTAACTCCGGAGGAACAACGCCAGTTCGAACATCATCTGAGCATCTGCGACGCCTGCCAGGAGTATTGGTCGATCTGGCGGGAGATGGCGTTGTCGCAGCGTCTGCCGGCGTTGTTGCAGCAGGCGCGCGCTGAACTGGTTCAAAAACAGTATCAGGCGGCGCTTGAAATTTTTACGGATGCCGCCAAAATCGACCCCCAGCTTCTTGAACGCGCTGACGGCCTGGCGTTTTTTACGCATCCGGCCTGGATTTCGCTGACAGCGGCGCACAGCCCCACCCAGGATCTGCTGCCGTCTCTTGCGCGTGCCTATGATCCGGCCAGAGAAGCCTTAAC
>JAFGSU010000189.1 GCA_016934435.1 Candidatus Zhuqueibacterota bacterium
GACAGCAGCAACGACGAGAGCGGCAAGGCAATCCTGAGCGATAATATCAACACCGTTGAGTTGCGCCCTCGTTCCGACAGCAATACACAGCCGGTTAAAATCCGTGTAGTGCCCAATCCCTATATTATTTCCACTCACTGGGAACGGGAAAGACTCGGCAATATCCCTGACGGAGAACCCATTCGCGAGATGGCTTTTATCAATTTACCGCCGGAATGTACCATCAAAATTTTCTCAATCGATGGCGATCTTGTCAAAACATTACACCACAGCAATGAAACCGGCACTGAATACTGGGACATCCGTTCAGAGTATAACCAGATGGTTTCAACCGGCGTGTATTTTTACCATGTTGATGCTAATTCAGTTGAAAAGGTTGGCAAATTTGCCATCATTCGATAGTGTAGGAGTATTTCTCTATGAAATCAAGCCTTAAAATTAGAGTATGGATGATCGTATTGGTTGGGTTATGGAGCGTCAGTCCTTTGTTTGCCTCTGACTTTAAAAACGTAGGCCATTCCGGCGCTAATTTTTTGCAAATCCCGGTAGAGCCTGCCGGCGCTGCACTGGGGAATTCTTATGTGGCCATGGCTCAGGGTGTTGATGGACTGTACTGGAACCCGGCTGCTGTTTCCTTCACCAAAGGCACTGAGGTGCTCCTGTCCACCGCTGATTGGATTCTGGATACGCGCCTCGCTCATGTCGGCATTTCCAGGAAGTTAGGGTCCAGGACCGCCATCGGGCTTCAGGCGACCAGCTTTAGTATGGGGGAGATGGAAATCACCACGCCTTTTCAGCCCAATGGCACCGGAGAAAACTTTGATGCCGGCAATTACGTCATAGGCGCAACCTACGCCATGCAATTAACTGATCATTTTGCATTCGGCGCCAGCATCAAATATGTCTATGAATACATATGGGAAGCTAATTCGGCCGTGGTCGCGTTCGATTTTGGTTCCTATTACCAGACCGCTTTCTATAATCTGCGCATCGGCATGTGTATTTCCAATTTCGGCGGCAGCATGGAGATGGCGGGCGATCCCATCGAAAACAGACTGGCAGAAGAGCTCGCTGTGGAGGAACAGAACAATCCGCGACTCCAGCGACTCTCCAGTGAATACACCCTGCCGCAATATTTCAATGTCGGCATCGCCTTTGATCCCTATCGATCGGAGGATTACAGGATTACGATCAGTTCAACAGCCAACGATCCCAATGATAATCAGAGCCGGGTGAGTTTTGGTTCGGAATTTGCCCTGAAAGAAAAAGTGATGCTGCGAGCCGGATTCAAGCAGGGCTATGAGGAACAGCGTTTCAGCATGGGAATCGGCATGGTGCTGAATATCGGCAGCGTGCATGCGCGATTCGACTATGGTTTTTCCGAATTCGGGATACTGGACAACATCCATTACCTGAGTATGCGGTTTGGGTTCTAATCACACAACAAAGCCGTGATGAAGGAAAAATTGCTTCATACCACGGAAACAGGCCCGACGGATGCTCGTATCAAGCCTTCACTCGCGATCAGCTTGTTGCCGCTTTTGCTTCTGGCCGTTTTGCTGGGGATCGGCTATGGCATTCTGCATATTCGGGCTGAGGTTCTGCTGGTCATAGCAGCCGGCCTGGCAGGTCTGGTAGCCCGTTATCTGGGGTATACCTGGAAGGAACTTGAATCGGGCATTGTTGAATCGATTCGCCAGGCCATGCCCGCAATGCTTATTGTTATCTGTGTTGGCCTGCTGATCGGCTCCTGGATCGTTAGCGGCACTATTCCCATGCTGGTTTATTATGGGATTCGGCTGATATCTCCGGGTTATTTTCTCGTCACCGCCTGCATCGTCTGCAGTGTGGTTTCTTTGTTTACCGGGACCTCGTGGGGAACCGTGGGTACGGTTGGGATAGCCTTTATGGGCATCTCCCATGGGCTGGGAATCCCGGCGGGGCCTGCCGCTGGCGCGATTGTAGCGGGCGCCTATTTTGGCGACAAACTCTCTCCTTTCTCCGACACCACCAATCTGGCCCCCATTGCCGCGCGAAGCAATCTCTACGATCACATCCGTCATATGATGTGGACCACTACTCCGGCCTGGTTGATCGGACTCTTGATCTATTTTTTCATGGGATTACAATATCAGGCGGGTATACTGCCGGAAGAGCAGATCCATATTATTCTGCAAGGCCTCCGAAGCCAATTCAATTTTCACGTCTTGTTGTTGGTGCCTCCGATATTGGTACTGTACTTCGCCCTGCGCAAAATACCGGTCATCCCGGGGATGCTAGCATCCGCAGCGACAGCAGCCCTCCTGGCCCTCATTTTTCAGGAGTTTGCATTCAGCCAGGTGCTCAACGTCATGACCAGTGGATTTAAGGCCGATACAGGCGTGCCGGTGCTCGACAATCTCCTCACCCGGGGTGGTATGATGAGCATGATGGGTGTGACCCTCATTGCATTCTGCGCCTTTGCCTTTGCCGGGATCGTCAGTAAAGCCGGTATGCTGCAGGTCATACTGGACAGGCTGCTCAGAGTGGCGCGCAGCACCGCCTCCCTCATAGCCAGCGTTATCGGTAGCAGTGTCGCAGTCGCACTCATGACCGGCAGTTCTTTTCTAACCATTCTCATCCCCGGTGAGCTTTTTGCGCCTGCATTTCGAAAAAAGAACCTCGCTGCAAAAAACCTTTCCCGCACCACGGAAGATTCCGGCACTGTGATCGTCCCCCTCATACCCTGGAGTATGGCCGGAGTCTATATGGCCGGTACTCTGGGCGTGCCGGTACTGGAATACGCAAAATGGGCTTTTATGTGTTATTTGGGTATCGTTTTCGCGCTCATTTACGGTTTTACAGGTTTTGCCATTGCACCGAAAAAGAATGAAGACGAAACAGTGCCGGGAAGTTAGCCGGTGCTCGAAACCGCAAAGGAATTTCAATGAATCGTTTCAGCACTCTTTTTATTATACTCCTTTCGGCTGCTCCATTATTCAGCCAGGGATACCTCTGCGTCGTCGGCGGCGGCAGTGAGAACTATAACAACTGGTCGGATATCCCTTACCGCTGGATGGTTGAAAAGGCGGATAAAGGGCCGGTTCTGGTCATGCATTATTCGGATGGTTCCAGCTGGCTGGAGAACTATTTCAAAAGCTTTGGCGCCCAGTCGGCGGGTAGCCTGGTGATCAGCAACCGGACAGCCGCGGACGATTCCGCCAATTATAAAAAAATAATCGCCGCTAAAATGGTTTTTCTACGCGGTGGTGGACAGGAAAACTATTATAACAAATGGAATGATACCCTGGTTGAACAGGCCCTTATACAGCTATATCAGGCCGGCGGTGTGATCGGCGGCACCAGCGCCGGACTGGCCGTGTTAGGTGGTGTGGACTATAGCGCTTTGACGGCCAGGTCGGTCGTGTCCGCTTCAGCCCTGAGAAATCCATTTTATAACGATGTAACCCTGACGGGTGATTTCCTGCCCCTTGTGCCGGGCGTGATTTTCGACAGCCATTTCACCGCCCGCGGCCGGATCGGGCGCCTGATGGCATTTGTCGGCCACTGGAATGCTGCGCACAACGAAAATATCATAGGCATCGGCGTGGACGAACGCACCGCTTTCTGCATCGAACCCGACGGCGAGGGAATGGTGGCCGGCGCAGGCGCCGCCTTTATCATCCATGCCAGCGACCAGTCCACCCTCCAGTGCGAACCCAATCAACCGCTATTTTTTACCGACTGGACGCTGCACGCCCTGACTGAGGGATTCCGCTATAATGTCCGGTCGCGACAATTGACCGGTACGCCTGATGGCGCGCAAAGTGTAACGCCCTCTACCCTGCCAGATATCACCGACCACGCGATGCTATTTTTGAATGGCGGCAAAAATCCTTCCGATGCGCGCGCCTCATTGCAACAAATCATCGCCGCAGCCGGCGACTCTACCATTTTGCTCCTGAGCGGAACTGACGGGACGGTCTTTTTAGCGTATCTGCAATCCAGTTTAAACGCACAAAATATCGATCTACTCACCCTGTCGACGGAAAATATGGATGCACCCGAAACGGCTGACAAAATTCGCGCGCATAATTATATCATCGTTGCCGGATTTACAACCAACGATTGCAATACCTTGTTGGCGCAACCCGGCGCCGCGCAGGATGCCCTGAAAGATCGCTGCCGCAGCCGCGATGCTACCATGCTGTTCTCCGGACCGGCCGCCAGTCTATTGGGATCAAACTATCTGCAAAATCCGGATTCGGCCGATGATGATCTGCAGGAAGGAAGACTATCGGTCGCAGCTGGCATGGATATCTTTCCCAATACAAGCCTGATGCACCTTGGATTTTATTATGACGACTATATTGAAAACCGCGTTGGCGGCCTGTTCTGGCTGCTGTACAAAAATCCATTCGCTCTGGGTTTGCTGCTTGACGGCGATTGCACCATCAACATCGAAGATAAACGCCTGATCGCATCGAGTCCCAAACCGGTCATTGTGGTCGATGCCAAAACAGTCAGTGTGTATGACACGTCCGATTATCGCTATCGCAGTTACTATCAGCCCCGTCAGACCGCGGCTTTTTACGGAGCGGCGATCCACTGCCTGCCGGCCAACGAGGAGGGGTATTTTGACCTTGAAAAGCGGGAATGGATGAAGGCGACCGGTGTTCCAGCCGATAAACGATCTCAAAATGTAATCCCGGATCATTTCCAACTGGATATATACCCCAATCCGGCTTTACATGAAATCCATTTTCAATTCAATCAAGCAAATCCGGTTAGGATTACAGAGCTGGCAATTTATAACATTCGCGGTCAAATAGTCGCGCAGATAAGTGATCCTTTTTTGAGAGGTTCGGTGTTCACCTGGGATGGTATCACTCCGCAGGGCCGCAGGGCGGCGAGCGGCACCTATATTCTTCGTTGCAGCATAAAAAACCATCTGTATGAACAAACTTTTGTCATCGTGCGTTGAAAGATCAGGCTGGCGAAAACCCTCAATGGCGCGCTCGTAAAGGGCCCTGGCGCATCGCATGTCTCGCAGAAAAACCGGGAAAATAAAAAGCTCGATATTCCAATGCGCATCTTCTGAAGGTTTTTGTCGGCACGTGATGACTAATTGCTAAAATTAATTTCGCTGTGAATGGTGGATTCATCGATTTTATCCAATAAAGCATCAAGTAATTTTACTGGCAATAGAAATTTCAAAATCGTATCTTAACAAAAGATAAAAGCGGAGGTTATTTTTTTGAGGTTCTCATGGCAAAGACGTTTCTATCTGCAGCAGGTAAGGTTCTATCGCAAACGTGCGACCGGGCGGAAGTGCCGACGGAATACACCTGGAATCTGAATGATCTGTATCCCTCCCTGCAGGATTGGAAAAGCAGTAAAGAAAAAATCGTCGCGCAATGGCCGCAGGTATTGCAGTATAAAGGCAAACTATCCGCCTCTGCCGCGGACCTGTTCGAATGTCTGGAACTGCGCAGCGAGCTATCCAGAGAACTGGTGCGGTTATACATCTATGCCCATATGAAATCGGATCAGGATACGCGGGATGCAAACATGCTGGCGCTGAAGCAGGAAATGGAACAGATTGCTGTGGATTTTTCCACCCAGATGTCCTTCATCGAGCCCGAAATTGTCGCCATGGCGCAGGAACAGATCGACAGGTTCGTCAGTCAGGAAAAAAGGCTGCAAGTATTCAAGTTTTACCTGAACGACATCCAGCGCCGCAAAGCCCACAAACTTTCCCAAAAAGAGGAAAAAATCATCGCCGAGGCCGGACTCATGGCCGATGCGCCCTATTCCATATACAGTATTTTTGCCAATGCCGATCTACCCTATCCCACAGTCAAGCTGACTGATGGCACTGAGGTGCTGGTGGATCAGGCCGGTTATCATCGCTACCGCGCGTCGGCGAATCGAGATGACCGGGAAATTATTTTCAAAGCCTTTTTTAAGGCCCTTAACAATTTTCACCGTACCATCGGCACACAGCTTTACGCCAATTTAAAGAAGGATCTTTTTTACGCCAAAGCGCGCGGCTATGAGACCTGTCTGCACAGCGCCCTGGATGAAAATAATATTCCACCGGCGGTGTACCACAGCCTGGTGAGAAACATTAACGATAATTTGCCAACGTTCCATCGATATTTAAAATTGCGCCGGCGCATGTTGGGCGTGGATCAATTGAAATATATCGATCTTTATGCGCCCGTCGTCAAAGGTGTTGAATTGCACTATACCTACGATGAAGCAAAACAGATCATCCTGGAAGCGTTGCAACCGCTGGGGAAGGATTATCTACAGGTCGTTGAGCATTGTTTTAAGAATCGCTGGATCGATGTCTATCCTACAAAAGGGAAAAAATCCGGGGCTTATGCAAATGGCTCCGGTTACGATATCCACCCCTATATTTTATTGAACTATATTGAACAATACCATGATGTGGCGACGCTGGCGCATGAATTGGGTCACGCCATGCACAGCTACTATTCAAACAAAACGCAACCCTATCCATTATCGGATTATCCCATTTTTGTCGCCGAAGTCGCCAGCACCATGAACGAGGCATTATTGATAGACTATATGTTGAAAAAGATAGACGACGAGGATGTTCGGCTATCGTTATTGATGAGCTACCTGGACGGCATCAAAGGCACGCTGTTCCGCCAGACGCAGTTCGCGGAATTTGAACTGCGCATTCACGAAGCGGTGGAACGGGGAGAACCGCTCACCGGCGATCATTTCACAGAGATGTACGGCGATATTTTCAAAAAGTATTACGGACATGAACAGGGCGTGTGTCTGGTGGATGATATCTATGCGGTTGAATGGGCTTTTATACCCCATTTTTATTATAACTATTACGTTTATCAATATGCGACCTCGCATACGGCATCGACGGCGTTATCGGAAATGATCATCGCCGGGGAAAAAGGCGCGGTAGCGAAATTCAGGCTATTTTTGTCGGCCGGCGGATCGGCTTATCCCATCGATTTGCTCAAAACTGCGGGTGTGGATATGACTCTGCCGGAGCCGTTTCACAACGCCATGGCGGCGATGAACCGGACTATGGATGAAATTGAGAAGATACTGGATAAAAACGGCTAATAATGGTTTTGGGGGCAGCACACCTGCTCTGGGGTTTAAGGTGTAGCGCACCTGGAAGGTGTTCTACACCTAAAGAAAGCTATTTTTCCGGAACATAGTCCAGAGGCAATGTATCCGCGATACGCGCTTTAGCCCACTCGCCATAACGCACGATAGCCAGAGGCGGGTAAACATAACCGGTGGGATCAATAAGGACAAAGCTCTGATTCAATTTAATATAACTCGATTGTGATCTGCCCCGATACACCACTTCAAGATGCCCTACGAATTGAAATTTTTTCACCGAACTGGTTGAATCATAAAGATCAAATACAAGCCGGTCCTCTGAGATGCGCGTACCGCCGCCGATATTCATATCATTCATAGTATTCAAATAAAACTGAAATCCCTCCTCTCCGGCATTGCCCTGAGCCATAGATGTGATGAAGTGTTGAAAAGAGCCCAGGTAGGTCTCGCGTCGATTTTTAATCCATTCTCGTTGTTCCGACTCGTCTTCCGGCTGCATCTCTTCGAACTTTGGAAAAACCGAATATAACCCACCGGCTTCGCCCCATTGAAATTTATCGAAAACAATATAGAGCCTGTACCCAAGCGCATCATTGGCAATACATAAAGCGCTATCTGCGAATGCCATCAATTGTCTGGTCTTGGGATGTATTTGAAATCTCAGCACCTCCGGATTTAAGATGGTACTCTCCTCCGCATTGTCGGTTTCACCTAAAAACCTTTTTCTAAATAGCTTGAGCTGATTTTTCCAATCCTTTGGTTCCTGACCAATAACCTGCATTTCTCCCATATCGATGGGTTTCTGCGTTAATTCAATGTCAATCGCCAGTTCATCCACATTGCGCAATTCGATATCCCGCGTCACCAGTTTAAAGCCGACCCGGTTGACGATGAGCTGATATTTGCCGGGCGGGATATCCAGAATAGCGTAAGAACCATCCAATTTCGAAACAGTGCCCAATGTGGTATTAGCCAGAAAAACGTTGGTATGCGGTAAAGGTTCCCGGGATTCGGCGTCAAAAATTTTGCCGCGAATCATGCTTTTGAAAATTTGTGCATCCGATTCTGCATAGGTTAAAAAAATGAATAATAGAAAAGCGATACACATCCGCCTCATATTTTAACACTCCTTTCCATCTTAACGCGACAACAGGCATCGTCTTGTTCGAATTTCATCTCCCATTCGTATCTGGTAAAAATATATGCCCGATGCCAGACCATACGAATGAAATGGAAAACGATGAACACCGGCGGATTGCGATCCCGAGTAGAGCACGTCCAGCTGTTGCCCCACAGCGTTATACAGAATCAGTTCGACAAAATCCGGTCGGAGCAATTCATAAATAATGGTTGTTCGATTATTAAATGGATTGGGATAATTTTGATGCAGGATAAACGTCCCTCGATCCATCTGCGGCGAGTTGGTTAGGTGTGATAGATTGGTAAAATGCAGCGCCGCCTGCGATAGTGTCAAATACTGTATGTTGCTGCCGTAGGTCGTATTGAGCGAATCGAGCATCTCCCCCACCCATCGGATGACGATGCCGTTTTCATATCCCTGACGAATGAAATAATCATGCAACAACAAACAGTAATAGCCATCCACATCGCCCCTATTTCTGATGTCGTGCAAGACTTGCGCGAGCTTGGCATCGTATGTATCCGCTTTAAGTGCCCAGGTAAATTCACCGTGGGGGCTTAAATTATAGAGTCCTGGTCGGATGAAGGACTTGGTGGTAGTGGTAGTGGACAGCACATGAAAATTCTTGTCGGCCAGGAGTGTATAGGTCGTCTGATCCGCGCTGTGTCCCGGAGGTACAAATGAAGCCGGAACAAGGTTGAGGCTATCCAGTAATATTTCGCTGCCACGTCCGAGCAGGGTTTCCTGCTCGGCGTAGGATATGGTGATTTTTCTACTTGAGCAATACATCTCATGATTTGAAGAACCGCAAACGGGACAGATATGATTATAACCATGTTGGCTTATTTCATGGCCTTTTTGCATGCTCTGCAATAGTTCCTGTCGCAGGAGGCCGTTCCGGTTTGCCTCCTCCACCAGTCGATGCGGTATGACCGCCCACGTCACTTTTGCCCCTTTTGATTCAACCATGGTTTCAAACGGTTTGATGCTACGCGGCAGGATGGTTGTATTCCTACAAAGAATATCGTCAACCCGGACGATGAAAATCAACGGATTCTGTGCAAATATCGGTAAAACCGCAAAAAGCAGCCAGTTTATCATCATGATCCATGACTTGTACAAATCCGTTCCTCCATGATTCCTGTTGAACATGTTTTATCTTCACATGTGTACAATTTAGTCCTGCACCGGTTTGAATAAAAGGTCTTTAAAATCAAAACTGAAATCCGTCGCCGAGGATACCGGCGCCATCTTCACCTGATCGATGCTGCCGTCGGGATGGAGGGCAAATGTGACAAAAGCATCGGCGCGCAATTCGCGATCGTGCCAGCGAACGATAAATGTATCGTATTGCCAGTGCTCCAGATCACCCACCAGCGAAGGCGTGTTGGAAAATTGCAGCAGCAATCGGTCTTTTTTCAAAGAGAGCACCATGGTGCCATACCAGGGGTCTTTATAGGTGCCCGCATATTTTTCCAGCGGCAAGGAGGGCTGTGACGATGTGTTTCTTTCGAGTTCCCTCGTCTCCTTTTCTGCTGAAACCATCGAATCCGATCGGGCTTTTACCTTGACATAACCATTCAACCAATCGTATGGTTTTGCCTTCAGGAAATGATCCATGATATGGAGGGTCATGACGTCAAAGGCTTCGCCCGATTCCTGATTGGTGAGCACGACGATCCCCAGTTTAATCTCCGGTACCATAGTCACTTTAGACACATAGCCGGGCAGACCGCCGGTGTGGTGGACGATTTTTATGCCCCGATAGTCTTGCACGCCAAAACCCAATGCATACCCGCGGAAATTGGATTCCAGCGGCGCCAGTTCCGCGGGAGGCTTACCAGGGAAGCGCGGGGTAACCAGCGCCCATAGCTGTCGGGTTGTATTTTGTGAAAACAACCTGGTACCATCCGCCAGGCGGCCAGAATCCAGTTGTACGATCACCCATTTGGCCATATCCGTGGCGCTGGCGTTGATGCCGCCGGCCGGATTGACGTTATCGCTGACAAACGGCGTCACCGGCTTAAGCTCGCCTTCAATGACGGCATGCGGCATCGCGACATTGCCGCCCATACCGCTGTCCGAATGCCGCACCTTGCTGTCCAGCATACCAACAGGTTTAATGATGCGATTGTCGACAAAAGTTTCCCATGTTTGCCCGGAAACGGCTTCGATGACTTCCCCTGCCACACTATAGAGAACATTGTCATAAGCATATTTGCTGCGAAAACTGGACGCTGGTTTGATGTAGCGCAATCGGCGTACGATCTCCTTACGGTCCAGAGTCGTTTCCGGCCACCACAACAAATCGCCGGCGCCGAGTCCCAGCCCGCTGCGATGAACCAAAAGGTCACGGATGGTCAACTCTCGCGTTACGTAGGGATCGTACATCTGAAAATAGGGCAAATAATTGATCACCGGATCATCCCATTTGAGCTTGTCTTCTTCTACTAATAGCGCGAGGGCGGTAGCCGTAAACGCTTTGGTATTGGATGCAATACCAAAAAGGGTGCGTTCATCAACCGGATCGTCAGCGCCCAATGTGCGAACACCATACCCTTTTGCCAGTAAAATCTGGCCATCCTTCACCACGGCCAATCCAACACCCGGAACCTGAAAGGTTTTCATCACCCGCAAAACGTAATCATCCAGCTTTTTCGGCAACGGACCGGATTTCGCCTGGATAGAGAAAACGGTCATAAAAATAATTAGCAGGATAGAACGTGTTTTCATGAAATGCTCCTCATTTGCTTTCCTGGAGTTCGTGCTGCAAAACATCAATACGATGTCGCAATTTGCGACGTTTGGGAGAAAAAATAAAACAAATAAAAAAACAGAGCGTTGCCACCAGTACGATCGTAGCGCCGGAAGCGAGATTGAGAATGGAAGACAGCACCAATCCAGCCCAGCAGGATCCCACGCCAAAGGCGACGCTCAAACGCATCATGGCCCTGAAATCCTCGGTTAATTGATAGGCCGACGCCGCCGGTGTGACGATGAGCGCCGCGACCAGAACAATGCCGACACTTTTTATGGAAATGACGATGGTAAGGGCCACCAGGGTAATCATTAAAAGATTCAACTTGCGCACCGGTAATCCCGTTACTTCGGCCATTTCAATATCAAACGTAAGAAACAAAAACTCTTTAAAAAAAATGCCGACAACGGCAATGACCAGAATGGTTAAAACCAGACTCACCCACAAGTCCATGGCACTGACGGCGAGAATGTTACCGAACAGATAGCTGAAAAGATCGGCATTATACCCGTGCATGAGGCTGATGAGCAACACACCAAAGGCCATGGTTGAAGCGAAGAAAATGCCCACCGCCGTATCTTCGCGAACCTTTTGTTTTTCACTGACAAAGGCAATCCCCCAGGCGGTTAAGAGACAGAAAATGATGGTCGTAAAAATCGGGTTAATACCGAGCATAAATCCCAGAGCGACGCCGCCAAAGGAAGCATGCGAGATGCCGGCGCCGATGAAGGACATGCTGCGTAACACCACATACACACCCATAATCGCACAAACCGTCCCAATGATGGTGGCGGACAGAATCGCCCGCTGCATAAACGTATACTGTACAAGTTCGAGCATCGATAGGTTCCATTTATTTTTTATTACGAGAGCCGGCAGGCGACGGTACAACCATATGCGGCACTTCGCCATGTCTGAAAAACATCGATTCGCAGCCGTACATATCTTCCAGCGTCTCCTGGCCCAGGACTTCTTGCGGTCGGCCGTGTGTCACCAGCCTGCGATTGAGGCAGGCTACAACCGAAACATATTGCGACACCGCGGCGACGTCGTGCGTTACTAAAATCAGAGTGATTTTCATCTGACTGTGCATCTGGTGCAGCCAGGTGAAAAATCCCTCGCTGGTAGCCACATCCAGAGCTGCAGTTGGTTCATCCAGCAAGAGCAATTCGGGTTCCAGGGCCAGCGCCCGTGCGATGAGCACCCGTTGCCGCTGGCCGCCGCTCAAACGGCCGATCTGTCGTTCAGCGAAATCTGCCATTTCCACCAGTTCAAGCGCCTGCATAACCGCCTGCCAATCCGGTTTTTTCGGCCGTTTCCCGATGCCCAGTTTATAACTGCGGCCCAGCATCACGGCATCTTTCACCTTGATCGGAAAATTAAAATCGATAGTGTTGTATTGCGAAACATAACCGATTTTAGTGCGCCGGGCGCCCAAATTTTGCGGCGCAACGCCGAAAATGGTGATGGATCCCGATAACGGCTGCACTAACCCCAACATGGCTCGCAAAAGCGTGGTTTTGCCTGAACCGTTAGGCCCGAGAATCCCCCAGAATTCGTCCGCACGAATGGTAAAGGTAACATTTTCCAACGCCAGGGCATCCTGATAAGCTACATACAGCTGACGGCAATCAACAATCGTTTTTTTTGAATTTTCCATGTTCCTCACTTTAAGGCCAGAGCCATCTGTCGCACATTTTCTTTTAAAAGTTGTATATAATTGAATTGCTCCGCATCGCTTCCAAGAGGATCAAGGCGGATAACATGAATATTACATTCTGCTGCGATCGCTTGGCTGATTTTAACCGGAAACTGCTTTTCGGCGAATATTGCTCTGGCTTTAATTTCTTGCGCCACCCGGATAATTTCGGCCACATCCTTGGGATTAGGCTCAAATCCGGGATGTTTCTCGATCACGGCGGCTTGAACCAGACCATAGCTTTCGGCAAAATAACGCCACGACGGATGAAAACAGATGAACGCCCTACTGCGCCAGCCGGCTATTTCCATCCGTATTTCCTCATCCAATTTTTGCAGATCCGCGATATAGCGCGCTTCCCGAGTTCGATAATAGTCTGCATGTATCGAATCCACTCGACAGAGCCCCGCACAAATCTGTCTGACCTGATGCATGGCTATGACAGGATCCAGCCAGATATGCGGATTGCCGCCGGTGTGATCATCAGCCTCCAACACCTCTACCCCTTTTGACGTCTCGATGACCACAATATCGGATTGTTGAAGATTAGAAATAAGATCATCCGCCCAGAATTCCAGTCCGATGCCGTTGAGGATCAGCAGTTTTGCCCTGGAGGTCTTGATCAGAATTTCAGGCGTTAGCTCGAATATGTGCGGATTTACGCCGGGGGGCACGATGGCAAACGCATCCACCCGGTCGCCTCCGACCTGACGGGCAAAATCCATCAACGGCAGAATGCTGGTAGCTACAACAATTCGATCCTGGTCTGCAGGTGGCTTGCTGCATGATATCAGCATAGCGCCGACAACAAGGAGCAAAATGAGTAATTGAAAATTTTTGTGATATATCATTAATATACCTCTTGTTCAGTTTTTCTTGCGATTATGCATTAAAAAGGCCCACCAGGTATCGGGCAGCCAGCAACCGATGATGCTCAGAATGACCATGGGTATCGGAAACCTGATTTTCGTCCGGCCGCGTTCCAGTCCCCTGATAATGATGCGCACGGCTTTCTGAACCGATATCATAAAAGGCATAGGAAACTTGTTTTTCGCCGTCATCGGCGTTTCAACAAAACCCGGCGAAATGAGGGTGAATTGCAGCCCGCTCCTCCACAAATCGACCCGCAGGCTTTCCAGCAGGCGATCGAGGGCAGCCTTGCTGGCCGAGTATGGCGCCGAATTCGGCATACCGCGATAGGACGCCAGTGAGCTGGTCACAGCCACGATGCCCTTTCGCCGTTTGAGCATAGCCGGCAGCAAATGTTGCAGAAAATAGACGGCGCCCCAAAAATTGACATCGAATTGACGGTGAAAATTTTCGATATCGATATCCCGCGCCTTAAATCCCCCTCCAACACCCGCGTTAAGGATGAGGACGTCAAGGCTCACCCCGCTGTCGATTATCTTCCTGCAGACCAGTTGCACCTCTTTTTCGTCCGCCACATCGCAAACATAATATTGGTGCTGCCGCATGGTTGTACCGATCTCCTCGCACAGTTGCTGCAGCAGCTCTTCCCGCCGCGCGATGAGGATGAGACGACATCCACGGACGGCTAATTGCCGCGACAGCTCACTGCCGATACCGGTGGATGCGCCGGTGATCAGTATATTCAGATTTTTCAGCTTCACGAAAGAACCTTTTATTAATCCTCATAATATAGAAATAATCACGATTAAATGCAAACAAGACAATCATGCTATGAAAAAATGTGCATTGTAGTCCCTTGATACACTAACTCAAAACCGTACAGAACTGTCCTTATACTGCCACATATATTTTTACTAACCTCAATAATATCAGTGATTCATATTCTGGCATTCAATTTGTATCATTCTCCTTGATCATTCCGTAGTTTAAGGAGGAGATAATGAGTAATAAAATTCTGAAATGCATGCTTTTAGTTACGCTCATAATGGGCCTTATACCCTCCTGTTTTGCCCAGATTAATATTTCCGCCCTTTTAGTGAATCGTGAATTGCGGGTTTTTTTCCTCAGCGATTTCAATTTTACCGGCAGAGGAACCAGTTCCGGGGAGATTTTTCAAGTAAGAATCTCCAATGCAACCCTAGAGCCGGTTTCTTTTCAATTACGATTGTTGATCAGATATAATAGCCAGGATTTGGATCAGGGCATAACCAGGCCGTACACACTATCCTTTGCCGAGAGCCCCATTCTGATAACCAAGCAGAATCTGTTTTCCCAGGCGCAAAAGTTTTCATTGCAGGATTACGCCATCCTGCCCGAGGGAAAAGATATACGCGATAAAATTTTAACGACCGGCAGATTGCCTTCCGGCATCTATCAATTCATTTTTCAAATTATTGATCCTTCGATGCCCGGTCCCCCAGTCGACGAAGCATTTCTCGAAATCGACATCTCCAATCCCAGCACCCTGGACCTGATTTCGCCCGGATCGCCCGCTGACCATGCTTCCGCCGATGTGATTATCACGACGCAGCCGGTATTTCGCTGGACATCGAATATGGGTAAATTTCGTCTGCGCTTGGCGGAAAAGCTGCCGGATGTGCACGATTCAGCCAGCCCGGCGGAGATCATTCAGGATCGAGTAAGATTTGAAGGCGACTACACCGTCGACGCCACGAAAAGCGGCGGCACAGCGCCCGACGGTTCCACCTATTTACCGGCCACCATACTTCAGTATCCGCCGGCCGGCGCCTGGCCGCTGGAACGCGGCAAAGTGTACTACTGGCAGGTGACGGGCCTTGTGCCCACCTCCGGCGCTGAACTGGAACTACCCAGTGAAATATGGGCGTTTCAGATCAGCCCGCTGGAGAACCTGACCCCCGCTCTGACCCAAACCCTGTTGTTGGAACGTCTGCGCGCCATTTTGGGCGACCGCTTTGAGAATTTATTTTCCGCAGGCGGCGGACTGGCTGGATTTTCGCCAACCGGTATGTGCATGCTCAACGGCAAATGGCTTTCGGCGGAAGAAGTGCAGAGAATCCTTGCAAAAATTGCCAGCGGCGAATACGAACTGATCGATTTGCGGGTGGAGTAATGCAGAGGCCGGCTCTGTCCTATCACCGACGCTGTAAAATAAAATGGGAATTACCATGAATAAATCCGTATACATCTTCATCGTTGCAGTCTTTGTTATGGCTACCATTCCGCTTACAACGGCGGCAGCACTCGACCCGGAAATCGCTTTTGTTTTAAAAGTAACGGGCAATGCAAAGGTCAAAACCGAAAGCACCCATTGGACGGATTTGAGTAAAGGGATGCGCCTGCACAGTGGCGATCAAATACGCACCGGCGCCAACACCCTGGTGGCCATCATTTTCATTGATGATAAAACCATGGTGAAAATTCGTTCCGATTCTGAAATCAGATTTACGGGCGAAAAAGTTCAAAAAGGTATTGCCAAAAAGCTGGCCATGGACATCGGCGATATGTGGGCGCGCGTCACCCCCGGCGGCGCCGGATTCCGTCTCGAGACGCCATCCGGGGTCGCAGCCGTCAAAGGCACGGAATTCTACGGAATCACCGATTCATCCGGTGAAACCATCATCATCGGTATTGAAGGATTTATTGAGTTCTTTAATGAACTGGGCTCCATATTGATCGGCAAGGGACAAACCGGCAGCGCGGCCAAAGGCGGCAAACCGGTTTTGACGGAGACGCCATCTTTTGATGACTGGGCAAAGACGGATACCATCGATGAACTGGATATCGAATTCGAGAATTCCGAGGGCGTAAAAAAACATCTAAAGATAAGATACAAGCAAAAATAAGGCCTGGAGAGGCATCCATGTTTAGGCAAGGCACTGTTTTTACACCACGGCAACTATGCATCGGCCTTATATTTCTGACATTGATTCTATTTCCGATTCATGCACAGACGCAGGGCATTTTGCTGCATCCGCCGATACCGACTGCCCCGGAAGGGAAAACCATCTCCATTCTCGCCAGGTGTGAAGGGATTACTTCGCGCGTCCGGATTATGCGCATCTATTTTAAGGCGCCGCAACAAACATCCTATCGATTTGTGGATATGCAACAGGGCGCAGATAATTGGGTTGGTCAAATTCCCAGCCGGTTCGTCACAAAAGACGGCGTACAATATTTTATCACCGCCTTGTTAGACGACCAGAGCATCCTCACTTTTCCCGGTTTTAATCCCTATAATCAGCCGCAAGAGATTACCGTTACACCGGCGCCAGAACCGGCGCCACAACCGGTGCAACCGCCCATCGTCGAACCGGAACAACTGTTACCGACAGCGGAGGAGGCGCCCGCTTTACTGCAGCCGGAACCGGAACCGGTTACCATCGCAGCCGTTGATTCAACCGCCCTGTTACCAGCGCCGGAACCTGCCGCCGATTCTTCCGCACAGTTTTTAATTCTGTCCCCTGAATCTCATGAAGCGTTGTTGCCCGACGATATGATTCTCGCCGTCTCGTTTTTCGCCGATAGCAGCGAACTGGACACCGCTTCACTGCAGATATTGCTGGACGGCAACGATGTGACCGCGTTCGCATCGAAAAGTCCGGCTTTGATCACCTATGAACCACGTGCATTGAAAAAAGGCAAACACTGGATCAGAGTCCATGCAAGCACTCTAAAGGGGCAAAGCGTCCCCCCCGCCGCGGTTTCTTTTGAGATCGTTGCCAGGGAAAAAGAGAAAAAAATATCATCGCGGATACGGGGACATGCATTCAGCGACCTGCGTCATGAACAGTTTTTTATGCAAAAGCAGGCAGTCGGCATGGCCGGCGCCGATTTTTCCGGGCAATACGGCGCCCTTGAATTCGGCGGCAATTTTTTCATCACTTCATTAGAGGACAAAAAGTACCAGCCGCGAAACCGCTATGCTTTTCATCTGGGAACACGATGGCTGGGCATCAATGCCGGTGACGTCTACCCGCAGATGAACGAACTCATCCTGTGGGGACGCCGCGTGCGCGGTCTGTCCGGATATGTACATCTCGGATTTTTCAACATCGACGGCGTCTACGGTGAGGTTAACCGGGCGGTTCCGAGTGTCGTGGCCACCACCCAGGACGTCGGCGGACAGGATTCTTCCTATGTTGTCCAGTACGGCGTTTTCCGGCAAAACCTGATCGGCATCCGCCCGTCGTTCGGCAGCGGCCGCAGGTTTCAGTTGGGATTCACGGTTGTTAAAATTAAGGACGACGTCGGCTCATTGAAATACGGGCTTTTACCCAAAGACAATGTCGTTATGGGGCCGGATATCACTCTTTCATTTCTCCGCAACCGCATTCGCTTCGAGGCCGCTGTGGCGTTCAGTCTGCTCACCAACAATATTTATCCCGGTAGCACAAAAAAAGAGGAACTGGAAGATGTATTCGGTTCAGTGGATTTACCCATCGATCCGAAGGATATCGATTCCTGGCTGATCATCAACGACAGCACCACGCCTCTGAATCCGCTGGAGCTCACTTCCCTGGCCTACCGCTTTCAGGTGCGGGTGAATTATTTCAATAACCTGATAACCGTCGGATACAAATCCATCGGTCCGCAGTATATTTCCCTGGGCAATCCCTGGCTGCGCACCGATATTCAGGGGCTTTTCTTTTCCGATCGGGTGCGCCTGTGGCAAAATCGAGTGTATCTGTCGTTTGGCTATGAAGGGATGGCGGATAATTATTCACGACAGGATGACGAGACGGTTCTCGATCTGCGCACTCTTAATTATGCTCTGACACTCTATCCGGGCAATAAATGGCCGACTGTCAATATTAATATGAGAGATCACTATCGCAACAACCATTTGCGATCCATCTATTACGACACCCTGCAGGTAAGTGATGGGCCCGATTTTATTCCGGATACCAGCTACATCGCACGCGATTCGCGCGAACGCCAGCTGTTCCGCGATTTTTCCGTACAGGCGAGTCAGAATTTCAACCTTCTTAATTTGCGGCATCAGATATTTCTGACATATATCCTCAGTAAAAATATCGATCAATTCAAAGCCACTCGACTGCCGGGCACCCTGCCGCAGGAAATGAGCAATACCATCGCCATGTTTTCGCTGACGACCAACTATCGGTTCCCATTGAAAACAACCCTGTCATTAGCCGCCAACCAGAATAAGATCAGTCTGAATCAGACCGTCAGTTATAACAGTATCAGTCTGGGGGGCGAATACAAAATAATGGGAAATAGACTAACATGTTACGGCGAGGCGCGCTATACTATGATCAATAACTGGATGAACGCGGTCAAAACAGGCATGAACCGCGCCCAAATCCGGTTAGGCGCCAACTGGCAGCTCGCCTCAAGCCATTCCCTGATTGCGGACGTCAATATGATGCGGAACTCTGGCGATATCATTTCGGCGAACGGTAAATCATCCTACGATGATATCTTGCTTCGTCTACGATATGATAAATATTTCTAAAGCAAGAATGATAATGAAAAAAAAGCAATTGACAAAGAATCGCTATCTCACTATTATTGTTTTATCTTTAACCGCGGTGATCATGGCCTTGATCGTATCGAGTTTTGGCTTATTCAAGAATCTGCAGTTAAAGACCGTTAATACATTTTTTTATTTTCGGGGACCTTCTGTCCCTTCCGACACGAACATTGTCATCATTGCACTGGATGATCAAACCATCAAGAGCATGCCGGCAAAGATGCCTTATCCGCGCAGTTATTACGCTCGACTGGTACAAAACCTGTCGCGCGCCGGCGCCAGGCTGGTGGTTTTCGATATCGAATTCACCGAACCCAGCGTCGCCGATCCTCGGGAAGACCTCTATCTGGCGGACGCCATTTACAACGCAAAAAACGTAATTCTGGCCGGTAAAGTCGTGCTAAATGTGAACAAACGCATCGAGCATAATGCTTTTGTCATCAAACCCATCGATACGTTGCTGGCCGTACAGCCGTTATGGGGCATTGTCAATGTGCCGGAAGACATCGATGGATTCATCCGTTCGTATTTGTTATATCAGCCTGTGGGGCAAACGCGTTATTACCCGCTGGCCATCCAGGCTGTGAGGGCGCTGCAGGATAATGGCGATCAGAAAGAGCCCCTTTCGACCAAAAACGCATTCATTGTCGGCGATACCTGGATTCCCAAGGTATTGGCCAACACCATGTACATCAATTTTCGCGGTCCAGCCGGGACTATTCGGACCTATTCGCTGGCGAGTGTTTTGGACGACGAATCATTTGATCTTGTGGAAGATGAAGATACCGATATTTTTGAGCAGCATCTCGCCTGGGGAACCTTCAGAAACAAGATTGTATTTATCGGCTCTACAGCCGAAGAATTGCAGGATAATAAATTCACACCGTTTTTTGAATATCGCAGCGTTAAGCAGAAAATGCCCGGAGTTGAATTGCACGCCAATGCTCTGAGCACCATCCTGCGCCGTGATTTTCTGCGTGATATGAATTTCGGCATTGTTTTATGCGTCGTCCTGGTGGCAGCGATTGTAACAGGAATCATGACTCTATCTCTTCGTCCGTTTCGGGCTTTCGCCGCGGTCATTGTTCTGATCGTGTTTATTCTGCTCGTTACGGTGCAGCTATTCAGTCGTTTGCACCTGATTTTGCCCGTAACCATCCCGGTCGTGGCTGTTTCATTCTCGTTTGTCATGAATCTGATCTCACAGATTATCGTGGAACAGCGGGAAAAAAAGCGCATCCGCCAGACGTTTCAACAGTACGTGGCGCCGGCCGTGGTGGAGAAAATGCTCAGTTCGGGTGAGTTGCCGAGTTACGGTGGCGAACGTATAGAACTGACTGTTCTGTTCTCCGATATTCGCAATTTTACCAGATTCAGCGAGAGCCACGAACCTGAATTTGTGGTCTCGCGTCTGTCCGATTACCTCAGCCGCATGGTTGAAGTGATTTTTAAATATAACGGCACACTGGACAAGTTTGTCGGGGATGAAATTATGGCGCTTTTTGGCGCGCCCTACTTTCTGGTCGACCATGCTGATCGCGCTTGCCGAACAGCTCTGGAGATGGTCGCTCATCTCCGGGCCATGCAGAAAACATGGTCTGAGAACGGGGAATCGCTGTTTAACATCGGAATCGGTATTAATACCGGCAAGGTCATCGTCGGCAACCTTGGATCGAAACAATTATTCGACTATACAGTGATCGGCGATCAGGTGAATATCGGAGCGCGGTTGGAAGGCGCTAACAAGGAATACGGCACCACGATTATCATAAGTGAAAATACCTACGAACGGGTAAAAGAAAGCGCCCGGGTGCGGGAATTGGACAGAGTGCGATTACTGGGTCGAAGTAAACCCATCCGCATCTTTGAGTTACGCGGCATGGAACCACTCGCTCAGATCGAACAGGACTATATCATCGATGTATATTCTCTGGGATTAACGGCCTATCGCGAACGTCATTGGGCAGAAGCGCTGAAACAATTTCGCCGCGTTTTGCGTTATTTCCCTACGGATGGTCCCTCCCGGGTGTACATTAAAAGGTGCCTGTACTACCTGGAGCAACCCGTACCGTTCACCTGGGATGGAATATTTGAAATGAAACAAAAATGACAGCAACTTTTTCTCAATCGCAAAAGGAGGGCATATGGACGAGCAGCAGGAAACCAAGAATCCGGTGGAGATCGGCGAATACAAAGGGAGACCCATTATCACATTGAATCCCGGTGAACGATTTCCATTTTCATTTGGCGTCAATAAAGCCAAATTAATCCTCGCGCATCTGGATGATATCAAAGCCTTTGTGGAAAAATATGAAAAAGAATAGGTGGGCGATCATTTTTTAATCTGCTTAATTCCCACACCAATTCAGTGCCCGCAGGTTAATTAGTCAACCCGGTTGGTGGCCATTTTCATTTACGCACGCAGGGTGACACCGATCAAGTCCTACATATCTGAGCCCGAAATAGCACAAAAAAAAAGCCGCTGAATAGCGGCTTTATAATGTCACGATTTAATGCCTGCAGGTTAATTGAGTCATCCTGTGAGTGGCATATCGTCCGTTCAGTTCACGGGGTAACACCGAATTTGGGCAATGACACATCGATAGTTACAGGACTATAGTCTACTCAGCCACTGACGAGCTTTTCCGGTATATTCGCTTTCAGGATACTCATCGATGAGGGCCTGAAAGTAAGATTTTGCCTTATCGCGTTCGTTCATATTATAATGACAGCGGCCCAGCATGATGGTTGCATCATCTCGCTTGGTCGTATGGTGATAAGTGAACACCTTTTGGAATGCATCCGCCGCGGAGCTGTATTCCCGCAGGCCGAAGAGGCATTCTCCGATCCAGTATTGACAATTGCTCACCAGATCGTGATCGGGATACCGGCTCATCAGGTCGGAAAATCCGTTGATGGCCGAGCGATAGTTACGGCTGTAAAAAAGACGCAACGCCTCTTCATAGTTAGCCGAAAAGCCGCCGGCGGTATAAGGAGCCGTACCGGTGCGTTGCAATGAAGTCTCCAGGTCGGCGATTCTCTGATTCTTGAAAGTGAGGGTAGATTTGAGATCGTCCAACTCCTCATCTTTGTTCTCGATCAAACCGTTCAATTCATCGACGCGTGATTTCAGTCGGACATACTGTTCCATACTGAGTTCGGTATCGCTGGCTTCCAGCTTGTCCAATTTGGCCTCGAACATGGCCAACTTTTCGTTGCCGCCCGAGGCTTCGGCGCCGCTGGTGACACCGTACTCGGTGCCGCTCAGTGCCAGCAAGTCGGCATCGGAGGGTTCGGCGCGTGTCGGACGTTTGCCTAGGTAATAGGTAAATCCCACACGGGTGTTCAGGTAACCGTCTTTAGATTTACCCAACTCGGCGCCATCCAGGGCATCGCCAGTGCTGAACCGGTAATCGGCCAGCAAATTGATGGCGGTTTGCGGCGTTACCATGACTTCCATGCCGCCGCCATAGATGAATGATCCGTCAAAGAATCTTTCATCTTCGAAATCCTCGGATCCAATAGCCCAGGGTTTGTTTCTAGTATAACCAAAACTAACCACACCGGCGCCAATGGATACATAGGGATTGAATTTGCCCGGTTTGGTGAGGTGGATATTGGCCTTGAGATCTCCGTTTATCAGGCTGGTCTGAAAGGTGTTGTAGGTAAAGCCGTCGTTCAGGGTGCCATAGCCCAATCCAAACGATAAATCAAAGTACTTGCCGAGATAAAAACGGGCCATGAATTCCCCGGCAAGTCCGGCGCCGGTATGCAGAACATCACAATATGCTTTCTGAAAACCGAGATTGAATCCGAGACCGATATTGGGTTGTTCTTTGGCCGCCGCAGTAGTCTCCGCCCCATGCACAATCGTGAAAAGGCAAAGACAGGTAACTAAAAGGAGTATAGCGATGTGTTTCATAATTGCCTCTCCCCTAATGATGCCGTTCGAGTAATATGCCTGCAAATTGAATTAGACTCCATTGCTGGAAATAACTGGTTGCTCATGCTGCCATCAAATCAGCTCCGAGCACATGATTCGCAACGAATCTTGTGCAACTTTTATACCAATTGCCGCGGCGCCTCCTTTTTTTGAATCGTTTATGAATAGAGCGTTTAGTTCGGAATCTCTTTTTAGTCTAATATTATCAATTAATTAAAAAAAGTTGAAAAGGCTCTACTCCACAGAGTAAAAATTATGTAGAGATATGACCATTGTCACATAAAAACTGATTGAAAAACGTGCATTCGCTGTATCATTATCATACAGCGATTCGGTGAAAAACACTCCGTCATAAACTAAAAAAAGGAATTAAGAATATAAATATATATAAAGTAGAGACATACGTAATTGATCAATTATTGTGCGGCATTCAATCATCAAAATACAAAAGTTATCGTATAATAACACATTTCTTAATATCATTATATTTTTCACATGAAATTCTGTAATAATAAATTCCTGAGGGTATATTATTTATATTCCACGTGATTTCATAATAACCAGGTGGTTGGTAGGAGCTTAACAAGGTTGTAATTTTCTGGCCAACTAAATTGAAAATATCGATCGTCAATTTGCATCCTATAGGCAACTGATACTTTATTAAAGTAGTACAATTAAACGGATTTGGATAGTTCTGAAATAATAAAAATGAATTCGGGAGACCGATTTCTTTTTTTGAGATTAGTTTTGTTGGTAATAGCACATGAATGACTAATGTGTGGCTATCTTCAGCTAGACAATCGTCACGAACAGTAAAATAAAGGGTGTCATAACCTGACCATCCTGGAGGCGAACTAAGTGTTAAAATATTAGTAGTATCGTTTAAATATGCAAATATATGCTTGTTTCCAACAATTGACCATTGTAACGTCGAATCCGGACTGTCAACATCTTCTACATGTTCATCTAGATGAATTGTCCAAACAGGAAAACTGAAAAAGCAAACGGAATCTGGAAGATTTTTAATAATTGGCGAATCATTGACATTGATTACATGAAGTAAATAATTCTGAATATCAAAACCAATAATATTCGATGACTTAATAGAAATGTATATTTCTCCAACATCGTCATTTGTAGGTATCCAAGAGATTAAACCTGAAGTTGAATCAATTAAAAAATCGTCTGGGCCTTTTAAAATCTCATAGAATGGTGGAGGATAAGCGTTGCATTCGATTTGATATTGATAAATTGAATCTTCTATGGAAGTAGTATCAGGAAGTGATGTTATCTGCGGAGCTACAGGTATTGGTGAACCATATTCATGGATACCAATATCAATCTGCGGTATATTATCGTTATCACCATCATAAATTCTGAAATTTCCATAATAATCAGTTGTAGGTAGATTCAATTTTGCGTAAGAACCATGATCAATACACGGTGAACCAATTGATAGCCTCCAATCTGCATTGAGTCCACTAAAAAAATATCCAACTCCAATTGATGGATTTCGAAATAGAGGATCAGCATCTATATTTGCATAATTAATGGAAATATAATTTACATTTTGAAGCCCGTTTTCAATGAGAGAATATTCGATAGCTACAAGACCTCCAGCTTTTTCACTGAAAATATTATTTCCCATAGATGCTTTATTATTATATATAATATTATTGCATAAATA
>JAFGSU010000190.1 GCA_016934435.1 Candidatus Zhuqueibacterota bacterium
ACGGCAACTGGACCAGCACCTGGAGCAATAACGGATTGCCGATTTCAGCGGTGAAACAGGCGCCTCGCAATGCGGTGATGGATGTTGGCCTTTATAACTGGGCCATATCGGTTCAACCATTAGGTGATGGCACCAACGAAGTGCGCTGGTACATGGTGGAACAGAATAACAAGTACTGGTTCGGTGGCACAGTGATCGATACGGCCGGTGTGACCAATAAGATCAACGGCGTCTGTTTCGGATTCAACAAAGATCTGGAAGCCACTCAGGTCAATTTGTATGCGGTCATGGTCGACCTGGGCGATCCGATCGAAATTCCGGAAGCGCCGTGGGAGCCCTTCTATGTGACGCAATGGGGCAAGACCAGTCTGGGTACGGCCTGGCCGGTTCTGAATGATTCAACCTACCTGGATGGAGATGCCAGTATCGGAGATGGCGCGATACCAACGAATTGGTCGACCATACGCGGCGGATTCGAGGATCCTGTGCAGGCGACGACTAAAAAGGCTGTTATCGTCAGCGGCCAGCTTGAATTTGTCGGCGGCGGCTGCGCCAGCGCCTATACCCATCTTCGCTATGCGTTAACCTTCCAGGACAGTGCCACTTTAAAGTATCAGTACACCGATTCCGCCATGTGGGAGAGCCCGAAAAAGCATTACGGCTGGGGATTCCATCCAAGAACCGGTAACGGTACCATGTCCAACGGCAATGGCGGCGCCGGAGTCGTCTGGACGATCAAGGACGGCAACTGGACCAGCACCTGGAGCAATAACGGGTTGCCGATTTCAGCTGTGAAACAGGCGCCGCGCAATGCGGTGATGGATGTCGGCCTTTATAACTGGGCCATATCCATTCAGCCTCTTGGAGACGGTACGGTCGAAGTGCGCTGGTACATGATTGAGCAAAACAACAAATATTGGTTCGGCGGCACGGTGATCGACACGGCCGGTGTGACCACCAAGGTTAACGGTGTTTGCTTTGGATTCAATAAGGATCTGGAAGCTACGCAGGTCAATTTGTATGCGGTCATGGTGGACATGGGTGATCCGATTGAGGTTCCGGAACCACCATGGGAACCGTTCTACCTCACCGATTGGGGATTCAGCGGTGGCAATCTCGGCGGTTGGGACCTGACACTGGGCGACTTTGACGGCGATGTAACCATCGGCGGAACCGCTGCACCAACCGGTTGGTCTGCCGTGCGCGGCGGCTTCGGTGATCCCTATATTCTGACCCCCGAACCAAATCGTGCGTTGCTCGTGACCGGCAAAATCGAGCTGGTGGGTGGTGGTTTTGAAGACCTGGGCAGTCTGCGCTATGGTGTTTTCTACAGCGACAGCGCCGGTACCACCAAACAGGATGCCGATCTCGATTCCAACTGGGTCTGGACCGGCAGCGATGGCTATCACTCAGGATATCTGTTCGTGCCTACCAGCGGTATGAATATAACCAGCTGGTCGGGGCAACCCGGCTCCTGGGGCGCTATTGACAATAGCACCTGGTGGGATATCAACGCTGCTCCGAATTACCCGCTCGGCAGTTCGTTGCAGGAACCCGCCAATGCCATCGCCGGCCCCGGAACGTATGATTTTGCCATTTCTGTTTCTCCAACACAAACGGGTAATAGCGTAAAAGCAACACTGTCGAAAACGGATAAAAGCTATTACTGGGAAGTATCCGGTATTACTGCGGTTGCGGCTACGACCGACAGGTTCAATTGTGTTGCTTTTGCTATCAACAACTCGACGACCACTACCATGAATTTAATTGAGGTGCAGGTGGATCGAGGCGCCCATATTACGACCGACGTTCAGGTGGAGGAAATCAGGCAACTTCCGACTATTTACTCACTGAATCAGAACTACCCGAATCCATTCAATCCGACGACCACGATCGAATTCGCTTTGCCGCAGCGCAGCGAAGTAACGCTGGTGGTCTATGATGCTCTGGGTAGGGTGGTTGCCGAACTGGCAAACGGCTACCTCAATGCCGGCTATTATGAAATGAATTTTGACGCAAGGAATCTGGCTTCAGGCGTTTACTTTGTCAGGCTGAAGGCGGGAGATTTCGTCAGCGTCAAAAAAGCCATGCTTCTGAAATAGCCTATTTGTGGCGTCTGAACCTGAAAGGTCTTTAAGACCTTTCAGGTTTCTTTTACTTTTGAATTCATGATTTCACAGAACAGCCTGTCCGTAATTCATGGGCGGGCTGTTCTGTTCTTGGAGAGAATGTTTTATGATAACATGGCCGGTTAGAAAAACCTTATTTTTAATCCTCTGTATGTTAGCATTTCATGTGAGCTTTGCCCAAAGAAATGATGGATCGCTTCCCCATTTAATGAAAAATGGAACAGCCACGCAACTCATGATCGGAGGAAAACCTTTTTTAATCCTGGGCGGAGAATTGGGCAATTCGACCGCATCGGATATGGCCTATCTCAGGCCATTCTGGCCAAATTTTACTGAGATGAATCTGAACACTATCCTGGCCCCGGTCTATTGGGAATTGATCGAGCCCGAAGAAGGTAGATATAATTTCGCTCTTGTCGACAGCCTCATTCATTCGGCAAGGGCGCATAATTTAAGACTTGTATTGCTGTGGTTTGGGTCGTGGAAAAACAGCATGTCGTGTTATGCGCCGTTATGGGTTAAAACCGATCAAAAACGTTTCCCCCGTGCCAGAACCAAAGACGGCCGAGCCCTTGAAATCCTCACGCCTTTCAGTGACGAAAATCGAAATGCCGACGCGCGAGCTTTCGCGGCGCTGATGAATCATATTCGTTCCGTCGATGGAAAGGAACACACCGTTATCATGGTGCAGGTCGAGAATGAGATCGGCATGCTTCACGATGCCAGGGATTATTGCGAAGAGGCGAACGAATGGTTTGCCGGTCAGGTTCCGGCTGGACTAATGGGCTATTTGCAGAAAAACAAAGCCTCCTTGATTCCGGAGTTCCGTCAAATCTGGCAGCAAACCGGTTTCAGGTCCTCGGGCGCCTGGGAGGAAGTGTTTGGGGTGGGATTGCACACCGACGAGATATTTATGGCCTGGTATTTTGGGCGGTACACCGATTACATCGCAGAGGCCGGCAAGAGCGTATATCCCTTGCCCATGTATGTAAACGCGGCGCTCATCCGTCCAGGATATAGACCCGGGCAATACCCCAGCGCCGGGCCGTTACCGCATCTCATGGATGTCTGGCGTGCTGCAGCGCCGCAGATCGATTTTTTCGCGCCCGACATTTACTTTAAAAGTTTCGTCGAATGGTGCGAAAAATATGACCGTTCCGGGAATCCGCTGTTCATACCGGAGGTTGGCAACAATCAAAGCCCGGTCAACGCTTTTTATGCTTTTGCACAGCACAACGCCATGGGGTACAGTCCCTTTTCAATTGAATCGCTGGGTAATCCGGAGACCAACCCGCTGACGAAAGCTTATGATGTATTGACTCAGCTGGCGCCGCTGATATTGCATAATCAGGGACATGAACGTATGGTGGGTGTATTGCTCGACAGCGCCCATCATAAGACCCGGGTGAAACTTGGCGACTATGCATTCAACGTCCGCCACGAGTACAGCTGGGCTTATGCGCATAAATCGGAAGGAGAGCCGCCCCGTTTTGGCGGCATGATTATCATGCTCGCGCCGGATGAGTTTCTGATCGCCGGCTGCGGCATCATCGTGACGTTCGAACCGCGCCGCAACAACGGGATGATCGCAGGCATCGGCAGGATAGACGAAGGCAGGTCTATCGACGGCAAATGGACGCCCGGTCGCCGGATGAACGGCGATCAGAGTCACCAGGGCCGGCATTTGCATCTGCCGGGCCATACTTACGGCATACAAAAGATAAAACTTTACATGTATGAATATGGAATTCAGTTAATGGAAGGTAATGATGAAGAAGAATTGGAATAGCAATAAAAAAAAACATAAAGCCGACATAATGTTAATTTCAATATTCCTGATGATGTCGCTGCAAGTATATGCACAGGTGGATACAGTACAAACCAATGTGCCGGCTCTCAAGGACGTCTATGCCAATGATTTTTACATCGGTTGTCTGTTGTCTTATCCCCATATCGGATTTCCCGACGATCCTCGGGTTCCGGGTCAATCATACGTTGTTGCTCCCAATGGCGGTAACCTGATAAAATATCACATGAACAGCATGTCGCCCGGCAACAACATGAAGCCGCAATACACCGTTGATATTAATGGCAGCGCCGCCGCTTACCGCAATGCCTGCGCTGCCGACAAAGATTCTGTCGATACCCATCCGATTGTGAGGTTTAACGGCAACATCATCGCCCAGCTCAACTGGGCCCAGCGGCAGGGGTTCACCTTTCGCGGTCATACCCTGATATGGCACAACCAGACGCCGGCCGCTTTTTTCCGTTCCGGTTATACTACAAATGGACCCAGGTTGAGCAAGGAAAAGATGATCGAACGCATGGACAACTATATAAAAGAAATCATTCGGTTGATCCATGAAGGCTGGCCTTGCCTGTTATCGGCCATGGATGTGGTGAACGAAGCGGTGACCGAAAGCGGCGCCGACCGTACCAGCGACAGCGAATATTATCTGACCTTCGGCGACAACAGTTATCTGATGAAGGCGTTTGAGATCACGCGCAAATATACTGTCCTGTACGGCGAAACCCAGATGAAACTTTACTATAACGACTATAATACCCACAATCCAAACAAGGCGGACGGCATCGTCAGAATTTGTCAGCCCATTTTTGAGGCGGGTTATCTGGACGGCATCGGCATGCAGGAACACGACGGCATCTCATCTCCAACGGCCGAACAATGGATCGCTTCCTA
>JAFGSU010000191.1 GCA_016934435.1 Candidatus Zhuqueibacterota bacterium
CTACGATCAGGTTGAAGTTCCATCCATGGCGACAGCGATCGAAGTAAAAGCAGACCAGGTCACAGACCAGATCGATTTTGCCCTGAAAAAAATAACTCCGGGCGCCGGCAGTATCGCCGGAACCGTTTTGACTGCGGTCGACAATGTTCCGATTTTTCAGGCCGTTGTCTACGTTTTTTCCTCGGATGCCCCCTATTATTATGGCAAAGCACAAACCGATTCAAATGGATGCTATATTATCACCGAGCTGAAAAGCGGGCAATATATCGCCGAAGTCTATGCAGAGGGATATATGCCGGAAATATACGATGATGCGCCGTCCTACGAATTCGCCACAAAAATAACCGTAGAAGAACCAAATCAGAGCGGAAGTATAGATTTTCAGCTGGAGCGATGTGGCTCGATCAGCGGCCGAATAACGGATCAAAACAATCACCCCATACCGCAGGTGTATGTGACCGCGGAACCAACAAGCAGGGATTCGCTCTCCGACTCGTTTTTCCCTTACCCCGGTCGCGCATGTACGAATGAAGACGGATATTATTATATCGCCAACTTACGTGAGGGCGAGTATTTTGTCCGCGCCGACTATTACGCATCGTGGGCCAACACGGTGCTCTGGTATCCTGACGTTACAGATGCCGCTCTGGCACAAGTGGTGCCGGTGCAATCGGGACAGGAAACGCCGAACATCGATTTTCATTTTAAACTGACACGACCTGCAGGAATTATTTCCGGCCGTGTCACCGATCTCTCCGGTAACGCGGTAGTAAATGCTTCCATCCAGATTCAGCTGTATGAACCGGACGATACCGCCGGCCGAGTTTGGTTACAGGCAAAAACCAATAGAGAAGGATTCTTCCGCATCGATCATGTGCCTAACGGATCATACATCGCTTCGTGTTGGGCGCAAAATGGCTGGCAAACCGTGCATCGCTACTGGCCGGATGGCGAAACGCTGGAACAGGCGAAGATCATCATTATAGATGAAGAACATCCAAGCTGGACCATCGACTTTAGATTACCATTGACTGTGGCGACATCCAGCATCAGCGGTCATGTTCAATCTCCGGATAAAAGCCCTCTTTCCGGTGCATTTGTCCGCCTATCCACTCATGGGGATAATGCTTCTGCTCAGACAGATGCAAATTCTGTCATTTATACCTACGGCTATACCGATAGTTCCGGATGTTACCTGGTCGATAATCTCCCGGCCGGCGAGTATATCGCCTATGCATCATACTGGGAAAATAATGCCTTCGGGCAGCAGTGGTATTTAAACGCCGATAGTGTGCACCTTGCGACTCCGATCATTTTAAGCGATAACGAGCGAAGGCAGGACATCCATTTTGTTTTGAACGTCAGGCCTATTTATGGCGCGATTGTCGGCACGGTCACCGATGCCACAATCGGGCAAGCACTGAATCGCGCATATGTCGAAATAAAACGGTTATGGCACGACGACCGTCCCCTGTATCGTCCGTTCGCCTGGTTCCCTTATCACGCCATAACCGACGATCTCGGGCAATACAGTTTGGAATGGCTGCCTGAAGGGGAGTACCTGATCTCGGTTTATGCGGACGGCGGTTACGCCTGTTATCCTGATGCCATCGTGCCTTCGCTGGCTGTCCCGGTCAAAGTGATCGGCGGTGAAAAAACTAGTGCCGATGTTGCCGTCAAATTGCGAAATGATGGTCCGGGCTCCATCTCCGGCAGGGTGACTGCCGATTATACTGTTCGGCCTTTTGAGCCACAGACCCGCGGCAATCAAGGGGGTCAGGTTGCTTCCCCGGAGGATGCGCCTCTCGAAATTGCCGTGGTAATTGCAAAACCGGCCATCACCATTCTCGTGTGGCCGCAATCGGAACTCTCTTATACCGCAGTGACCGATAAAGAGGGCTATTATGTGGTGAACGGCCTTTCAGATGGTGAATATTTTCTCTGGAGCTTTGCCCCCCATCATATGTTACAGTACTACAAAGAGGTATATTATCCTGCTGAAGCGACGCTCATTAAAATTAAGGATTCAGAACCGGTCAAAAACATTCATTTCAATTTAATTCCTTCGCCATATATGTTCCTGGATACTCCCGGCGCCAAGGAAGGCAACAGCGCCAACGGCATTTACGGCAGGATTGTGGATGCGCAGAACAACACAGTCACGAATGCCGTCATATATCTACTCGACGAATATGGGAATCCTGTTTTGTTTACAATCAGTGATGAGGCGGGGAATTACGAATTTTTAGGCGTGCCGGCCGGAAATTATTATCTGCAGGCAGGTAAACTCGGTTATAGCACCACCTTCAACGGCAATGCCCAGAGCAGATCCGAAGCGAACCATTTTGCCGTTGGTGATGGGCTGGTCGAGATCAATATTATCCTCTCTTCCCGGACGACGGAAGTTGAGGAATCTTCGCCGGAATCTCTGACATTGTTGGGTAATTATCCCAATCCATTCAATCCGGAGACGACGATCGAGTTTAGTTTGCCGAAACCGATGTATACAGAAATCCGTATATTTAATACCCGCGGGCAGGAAGTGATCCGGCTCCAGCAAGGTGTCCTGCCGACGGGCAATCATCACATTAAATGGGATGGTCGCGACACCGCCGGCCGCCCACTCGGCAGTGGATTATATATTTATCGTCTTGAGACGGAGACTGAGACAAAAACAAGCAAACTTTTATTACTAAGATAAGCCCAAAAGCAGGGTGAGTTCAGTTATGCGCAAATACTTGGTTCTTTTTTGCCTGCTGTCTATGAGTTCGGTCTTAAATTGTGATCGACTGTTATCGTGGATGGAACCCTGTCCACATCGCTCCGATACAGTAGAGCTTTACACGAATAAAGTAAGATACAATCAGAATGATGTCATTATCATCACCCTGAAAAACAACAGCACGACTCCGCTGTTTTTGCCGGGATGCAGTCCATTCTATATGGCTGACAAGACTGATAGGGGGTGGATTGCTTATCCTCTATTGGTTTGTGTTTGGGAAGGGTATGCAAAAAAGATTGATCCCGGGAAAATATATCAGGAAGAATATCCTGCTGTTTCGTTCATGGGTACCCATAGAATCGAGGCAACGATATACTGGCAGTGCCAGGAAGGCAGCCCCATCAGTGAGGCACAATGCGAAAGAGAAGAGAGAAAATTTTCGCGTGAATTTATTGTGAGCCAATTATAATATTATACGAAAATGCGAGGTTATCATGAAACGTCTTTGTGAAAACTATTCCGATTTGGAGTTTCTATACCTGACCCAGTTAACACGTCACGGTCTCAAGCCGCTCAGCCGTTGGGAGTCGAAAGTAAATGACAAGGAGCTTGCCCTGCTGAAAGCGCACGACCTCGACTATGCTCTAGTTGAACGGCGCCTTGTGACAGGTTCAAAAACGATCGAAACGGTTTTCAGCCGTTCCGCCGCCCTCATCGAGCAGTATGTTTCAAGATTTCAAAATACATACATTGATAAAACGCCGGAGAACAAACGCTTTGAGGGCAGATTATTCGGCTATCCTTCATGCTGCATTGAAAATTTTATCCATCATCCCTACCGGCCCAATTCGCTGTCGGCAGAGGATCAGAAACTGCTTTTCCATTGGGCCTGTCCGAATTGTTCCGTTACACCCATCCTGTTGCCGCAATATCGGGCGATATATCAACGGTGCTTGCTCATGGCGAGTACATCCCGCAGTACATCGATTCGACAGAATCGCTCACTTGAGAACGTCATCGCCACCGCAGCCACGGTTTCGTTTCTACTCCTTAACACTCTACACTGCTCATGCGACCTGATATTAAAACCGCAGCCGTATCATCCGGATTCCCATTTATTTGCCCTGCCCTCAGAAGTCGATGCCGATCAGGATTTTCTGGAAAACAGGCTTGAACCGCTCCTCCAGCTCGATGGCAATAAATCCGATAGCGACCATGATGGCGTTCCGGACGGTCCCGATCTGGCGCAACAACTCTGGCTTTTCTATCGGGCCCTGCCTGATCATCCCCGCAAAGACGGACCCTATGTCGAGAATTATATGATGCGCGGTTTGGAAACATGCAATGTGTGTAATGAAACGGTCAATATGGGATATGCAATAATAGTCAATCCGCTGGAAAATTTGTCGCTGGAAGTGCCATATATTTTCCTTCATCATTTCTTCGAGCACGGCAGTTTCTCCTACGACGGCAATGTCCATGGCAATGGACGGATGAATGCCGCCCTGCTTAAAATCATCCTCACCTCCGACGGCAAATCGCATTGGTTGGGTGAATCCTACAGCGAGTCGGAAGTGCAAGAATACCGGGCTCTGGCCGCGAGAATGGAAAGCTTGCCCCGCACCGAGCAAACTGATAAAGTATATGCGATCGATTATAAAATGAAAGGCATCGAGATGTGTCATTGTTGCGGGGATTATTTTAATATGGGATACGTTAGAATCCACAACCCAATGAAAAAGATTTTCTATGATGTTCCTTACATCGCATTGCACTTTCTCAGATGCGGCGGAAATAAATTTGAAGGAGACGAGAACGTTGGCGCAGTGGATATCTCCGCCTTGAAAGCTGTATTGGAATAATGCCTGTATATACATTCAATGCATTCCAGCTCATGGGCGCCCCGGGGTCTACAACCCGCTTATCCTAAATTGTTGAGGGTGCCCGAAAAGTATAAAAGGACTGAATTTTTGAGGACAGTTTGAAAAATACACTCTGCCTTATCATGCTTTTGTCCTTAGCGGCATCTCCCCAGACGCTCGAGGAATTACGCGCGGTGAAAATCACAAACGTGGACAGCGATGTTCTCTTCTCAGATGCCGCCATTGCCGAAGCCATGGATTATCTGGCCTCCATCGGCATAAATACCATCCTGGCCGTTGTCTGGAACGGACACGGCGCCGACGGCGTATATACGCTCTACCCCAGCCATGTAATGGATAAGTTATTCGGCGCCCCTATGCATCCGGCTTTTCCGCGCGCCAGAGACCCGCTCAAACGGCTGATCATTGAGGCGCACCGTAACGGGATGGAAGTCTTGCCGTGGTTCGAAATGGGATTTTCCACCAGCTATTCTCAAAACGGCGGCTATATCCTCGCGTCTTTTCCCGCCTGGGCGCTCAAAAATAATCAGGGACAGCTTTGTATAAAAAACGGTTTTGATTGGATGTCGGCGATAAACCCCGATATTCAAAACTTTATCCTCGCATTGACTACGGAAGTGATCGATACTTACGATGTCGATGGTGTGGAATATTCGGATCGCATTCCCGCCATGCCGGTGGAAGGCGGATACGATTCCACCACGGTTGCCATCTACAGGGCTGAGCATAATGGTGCGTTGCCGCCACAAAATTATCGTGACTCTGCGTGGAAGCGCTGGCGCGCCGACAAACTGACACAGTTCTATCGGATGGCTCGCGACTCGATCAAGGTAAGGGGAAAGCATTATCTTGTCTCTTCCAGCCCCAGCGTCTATCCCTGGTCCTATGACGAATATCTGCAGGACTCGAAAACATGGCTCGAACAGGGCATCATAGACAATCTGATTCCACAGCTATATCGATACAACATAGAAGACTATCTCTTCGAGTGCGATAAAACCCTGGGTTACTATCCAGCAGACAGACGGCACCTCATCTATGCCGGTATATTATTATACCTGAGGGGTGAAAATTATTTAATCACACCACAATTTCTCTCCCAGACAATTCAAGCGAACCGGGATCGAAACCTCCATGGCGAGGCTTTCTTTTTTTATCAAGGGCTTCGTCTGAATAACAATCAGCTGGGGAACCACCTCAGACAAAAACACTATTCACAGCCGGCCATTACTCCGCTTCGTAATGGCCATATCTGGCGGCCAAAAGCATCCGTGGTAAACGAAGACGACATGGGTGTCAAAACAATGGGGGATTGGAGCGTTTCCGATATTGCCGGCTTTAAGCCCAATATTCTTATCAATAAAGATGCCCGTCACTATGCTGAAATTCAGTATACCTTCTCTGTGGCCTTTAGCGCCTGGTATGACGTTTTTGCCTATATCGTCACCGGGCCCAAAGCAGCGACGCATGCACCTTATACACTCTATTCGGAGCATGATTCAATAATGGTAACACTCAATCAAACCGATTATTACGGGTCTGGCTGGCAATATTTGCATACCGTTTATCTCTCGGCCGGTGAACACACGGTTGTTAAGCTGAGTAATCTTAATATTCCCTTCGATCAATACACCGTCGCCGATGCGATGATGATCATGCTCAATCGAAAGAAATCGCCGGAGGTAATCATAACAAAAGTGGACACTCCTAATAAATTAGAAGAGGTTGTTCCCGGTTCTTTGTTTTTGTCGCAGAATTATCCCAATCCTTTCAATGCAACGACAAGAATTTTTTTCACGGTGCCGCAGCCGGGTTGGGTAAAAATGAACATATTCGATATTATGGGTAAGCATCGGGCGGTGTTGGTTGATGAACGAAAAGCCCCCGGAGTGCATTCTGTCAGATTTGACGGTTCCCACTTTCCTAGCGGCAGCTACTTTTATCGACTTCAAGTAAACGGATTAATTCAAACAAAATCGCTGGTAATCATTCAATAATGGAGTCGCAAAAATGGGAAAAAGTTTTGCCGAGAAAATAATAGGGAAAAAAGCGGGTAAAACTGTTGTTCCTGGTGAAATCGTAACGGTTGTGCCAGATATCGCCATGAGCCACGACAATACCGCGGCCATAGCAAAAACATTCAAGGAAATCGGCGTCGAAAAAATCGACAATCCCGAGCGCCACGTCATTATCCTCGACCACTGCGTTCCTGCCGCCAATGAAAAATTCGCGTTAAATCACAAAGAAATCCGTGAATTTGTCAGAGAACAGGGCATTTCACACTTTTATGATATTGAACGCGGCATTTGCCACCAGGTTCTTTGTGAGGAAGGATTTGCTCTGCCGGGCTATCTGATCGTCGGCAGTGATTCCCATACCACCACCTATGGTGCGTTCGGTGCGCTCGCTACCGGTATCGGTCGTAGCGAGATGGCTGTCATCTTTGCCACCGGCAAAATATGGTTGCGCGTACCGGAGACGATGAAAATAACCATCAAAGGCGTTCTGCCCAGAGGCATCTCTTCCAAGGATGTCACGTTAAAAATAATCGGCGACATGAGCGCGGACGGCGGCCTGTACAAGTCCGTTTGGTTCGACGGCCCGACTGTATCGGATATGAGCATCGCCAGCCGGATGGTTCTTACCAATATGGCGGTTGAATTTGGCGCTAAAAACGGCTATATGGAACCGGATAACAAGACGCTTGCATATCTTAAAAATCGTGCACGGGTAAAATTTGAGATCGTTCGTTCCGATAAAGATGCACAGTTAGAAAGCGTGACAGAAATCGATGTGAGTAATCTCGACCCTTTGGTTGCCTGTCCGCATACGTTAGATAATGTGAAATCCGTGTCGGCTTTGAAAGGCACAAAAATCGATCAAGTGTTTTTTGGCTCCTGTACGAATGCCCGTCTGGAAGATTTTGAGATTGTAGCTTCTGTGTTGCGCAATAAAAAAATTCATCCTTCTCTGCGCATGATCGTCATCCCGGCTTCGCAGCAGGTACTTTTGCAGGCGCTGGAAAGAGGGTATATTCAGGATCTGGCCAGAGCCGGCGCCACGATTGTGAACACGGGGTGTGGTCCCTGTATGGGAAACCACGAAGGAATCCTGGCGCCGGGAGAACGTGTGCTCAGCACTTCGAACAGAAATTTTAGAGGTCGCTTTGGCTGTAAGGATGCTGAAATATACCTTTGCAGTCCCCTCACCGCGGCCGTGAGCGCTTTGAAGGGTGAAATCGCCGATTTTCGTAAAGAGCTTTAGACAGGAGAATAGCCATGTCAAAAATAGTTGGCAAAATATGGAAATATGGAGA
>JAFGSU010000192.1 GCA_016934435.1 Candidatus Zhuqueibacterota bacterium
CAAACCGACGGTTAACAACCTGTGGGATAACCGTATATCCGTTCTTGTCGGTGATCTCCTTTTCTCCCGCACTTTGACGGCGGTGCTTTCTCTGAAGGATCAGGATGCCCTGGCCATTCTGGAAGAGACGGCCAATCGCATCACCGAAGGGGAATTATTACAGATAGAATGCGGACAGGATTTTGCCATCAATGAGACAACTTATCTGGATTTAATCTCCAAAAAAACCGCCACTCTGTTCAGCGCCTCCTGTGAGCTGGGCGCTATCGCCGTTAGCGACGATGCAGCGTGCCGTCGACGCATGCGCGATTTTGGCGAAAACCTGGGTATCGCCTTTCAAATAAAAGATGACCTTCTCGATTATATCGGCGACGCAAAAAAGCTGGGGAAACCCATCGGCAACGATATTCGCGAAAATAAAATAACCTTACCCCTGATCTATGCGCTGTCTCGCGCAGAGCAGGGCAAAAAAGATGAAATCTATCGTATTTTAGAAAAAGAAAATATGACGGTAACACAGGCACAATCGGTCGTGCATTTCGTCCAGGACATGGGTGGACTTGAATATGCTCAAGGCATGGCCGATAGTTATGCGCAAAAAGCCAGTACGATCTTAAACGCCTATCCGGAATCGCAAAAGTTAGATGTATTTAAACAATTGGTTCAATTTGCAATTGAGCGAGAAAATTAGCCGTACTATTCATCCCGCCATTATAATGGTCTGCTTAGCGACCCTCTTCCTCGCCATTTTTCCCTGCTGCGGTAAAAAAATCGTCTCCATGGAGAAAACTATTTTCATGATGGATACTGCGGTCACCATCAAAGTTTTCGGCGTGCGTGGTGGAGAGCCAAGATGGAGCGAAGCCATTCAAGCTGCGCTCTTAAAAATATCAAAAATCGATTCGATCGCCGATCATTATTCTGAAAACAGTTTAATGACCCATATCAACCGGGAAGCGTGGAAAAAACGCGTCAGTATAAATAATGATATGGCGCAAATATTGCAAATAGCTGATCGCCTCTATGTGCTTTCAGACGGCGCCTTTAATCCGGCTATCGGCGTTCTGACTGAACTCTGGGGTTTTGGCAAAAACGCGGTGATGCGGGTGCCAAATCATGACGACATCGCCGCAGCGCTGCACCATGTGGACGCAAGCCTGGTTGATTTACAAAACAACACCGTTGCATGGAGCGATTCCTGCATGAGATTGGATCTTGGAGGCATAGCCAAAGGATATGCCGTAGATGCAGCCATTCAGACATTACAACAATACGGCATCGGTGATGCACAGGTGGACGCCGGCGGGGATTTACGCGCCCTATCAACATCCCTGACCACCGGCCGCCGGCGTGTATATATCCGCCATCCCCTGCAGTCCGATGTCTTCTTCGGCTCATTTGCCATGGATTCGGGCGCAGTCGCCACATCCGGTGATTATGAACGTTATTTTATGGAAAACGGCGTGCGCTACCATCATATTTTAAACGGCAAAACCGGTTACCCCGCACGTCAGTGCCACAGCGTCACCATCGTAGGCAACCGCGCCGCCGAATGCGATGCCTTGGCCACCGCTGTTTTTGTACTCGGGCCGGAGCCGGGCATGCAATTAATCGAAAAATTAGATGGCATCGAAGGGCTCATTATTTTCGACAAAAATAATCACATTGACTTTTTAGTCAGCAGCGGATTAGTTTCCGGATTAATGCTGACCGCCAATTTCGAATGAGGAGGCCATATGCCAAGATCATTGGTAACCGGGGGCGCCGGATTTCTCGGCTCCCATCTGTGTGAATATCTTTTACAAAAAGGCCACCAGGTAATTGCAATGGATAATCTGCTCACCGGTACCATTGCCAATATAGAGCACCTGCAAAGTGAAAATTTCAAATTCATCAAACACGATGTTACCGAATATATCTATATAGCCGGGCCCATCGACTATGTTTGGCATTTTGCATCACCGGCAAGTCCTCTGGACTATATGCAGCTTCCAATCCAGACGCTGAAAGTAGGGGCTCTGGGCACACACAAGGCCCTGGGCCTGTCAATGGAAAAACACGCGCAGTTCCTCCTGGCTTCCACGTCGGAGGTGTATGGCGACCCTATGGTGCATCCGCAAAAAGAAGACTACTGGGGCAATGTAAATCCGGTCGGGCCGCGTGGTGTTTATGACGAGGCCAAACGATTCGCCGAAGCCCTGACCATGGCCTATCACCGTTACAAACAAGTCGACACAAAAATTGTGCGTATTTTTAATACCTTTGGCCCGCGCATGCGCCCCAATGATGGCCGCGCCATACCCGCCTTTATTCCACAGGCCTTGCGCAATGAATCCATCACCATCTTCGGCGACGGCACCCAGACCCGGAGTTTCTGCTATGTTTCCGACCTGATTGAAGGGATTTATCGCTTGATGATGTCCGAATTTCACGATCCCGTCAATATCGGCAATCCGCACGAAATGACCATCCGACAAATGGCGGATACCATCATCCGCCTGACAAACAGCAGGAGTAAATTGGTCCATCATCCCCTGCCGGTGGACGATCCGAAAGTGAGACAGCCCGATATCACCCTGGCACGAAAACTGTTAGGCTGGGAACCGGAAATAGAGGTGGAAGTGGGCCTGAAGAAAACCATCGATTGGTTTCGCAGTATATTTTAAGACGGATAGGCATGCAACCATGACAACCGATGTGCCACAAAAAATTCTGGTGATCAGACTCAGCTCTATAGGTGATATTTTACTCACCACCCCTCTGCTGCGGCACCTTCGACAACGTTTTCAGCATGCCGATATTGATTTTATCGTTAAAAAACAGTATGCCGATTTACTGCGCACCAATCCGCACTTGTCGCATCTTCTCTTATTCGACCAGAAAAGCAAACACGAACTGTCGCGGATGCGCGCCGAAATCCTAAAAAACGATTACGACCTGATCCTGGATATACATAAAAACTTTCGCAGTATTTATTTGTCCGGTTTCCTGCCGCACACAAAGGTTATTCGATACCACAAATATTATTTTAAACGCTTTTTTCTGGTCCATTTTGGCTGGAACCTTTACAGGCAAATAATACCGGTACATCAGCGTTATCTGCAGACAATTAGCCGCTGGCATATTCAGGATGACGGCGCAGGATTGGATCTGGTCCTGGACGAAACGGAGGCAGGTCCTATCATCGAGAGAGTCACCCGTTTTGCCGACGGAAGAAGCGTGATCGGCATGGCCCCGAGCGCCGCATTTGCCAACAAACGCTGGCCTTTAGAATATTATGCCGAGCTTGGTAAAAAAATGCAGCTGCACGACAACACCTGCCTCGTGCTCATAGGGGATAACCGGGATCGGAACATCACAGAGCAGATCGCCGAGCAATTACCGCAACAACCACTAAACCTGGCGGGTGAGTTGTCATTGATGGAGACGGCCGCCGCCATCCATTGTTTGAATCTGTTCGTCACCAACGACACCGGTCCCATGCACATGGCCAGCGCGCTGAAAATTCCGACCCTGGCCATTTTCGGCCCCACGACCCGGGAATTAGGATTCTTCCCCCTGGGCCGGCACTCACAGGTCGTTGAAAATCTGGATTTGTCTTGCAGACCCTGCACCCATATGGGACGAAACCATTGCCCCAAAAAGCATTTTCGTTGCATGACCGATATTTCGCCACAACAGGTGTATGAACTATCTACGACCTTGCTCAATAAAAGATAAAAGACTTGTAATTTGTGCATGATCTGTTTATTTTATCGATTAAGGCATCCCGGATCGGGTACAAACCACACGCAGATTAAACCGCTCATGGCAGAATAAGGAGGACGAGTGCAGTCAAGTCAGCAACTTGTAAACCAAATTGCCCGTCTTGTTTGGGAAAAAAAGGGCGTCGATATCCTGATCATGGACTTGAGGCGCCTGACATCCATGACCGATTTTTTTGTCATCGCTTCCGTTGATACCGACGTTCAAGCCCGTGCCATTGTCGACCATCTCAAGGACCATCTGCGCTCTCAGGACGTTCGGCCCTGGCATGTTGAAGGCAGTATGGGATCCAATTGGATACTTCTCGATTATGTGAATGTGGTCGTACATCTTTTCCGACCGCAAACGCGGCAATTTTACAATCTGGAACGCCTGTGGGGCGATGCCAAGATTATAGAAATAAATGATGACTCTTATGAGGGTTAGCTAAAACGTGAAGAAAAGAATGACGCCGCAACAATATATTCGCAGCGCGATACAGTCGGCGCTTGCCGCCCTTGATTGGACAGTGGAGGATGAACAGATTTTGGCATTGGAACGGCCAAAACAGGAAGAGTTGGGCGATCTGGCTTCAACCGTTGCCATGAACCTGGCGCGCGATGTAAAATCCAACCCCCGCGCTATTGCCGATAAGATTATGCAAAATATAAATATAGATTCTTATTATATCGATAAAATCGAGGTTGCCGGTCCGGGATTCATCAACTTTTTTCTGGCGCCGGCATGCTTGCATCAAGCCGTACGCGATATCGTGACGGAGGGCGAAACCTATGGCCACAGCCATTGGGGTGAGGGTAAAAAAATACAACTGGAATTTGTCAGCGCCAATCCAACAGGACCTCTAAACATCGTCAGTGCAAGGGCCGCAGCAGTGGGCGATGTGCTGAGCAATTGTTATCAGGCCGCCGGATTCGACGCCTGGCGCGAATTCTATATCAACGATGCCGGACGGCAAATTCGTCTGCTCGGAGCATCCCTTAGCGCCCGCTATATGACCGAGCTGGGCCACGCGGAAGCCGTGCCGGAGGAGGGGTATCACGGTGAATATTTGCATGATCTGGCCCTCGATATCATTGAACGCGATGGCGATCAATATGTAAAACTCACGACCGAGCAACGTCATACCCTCTTCAGCCAACTGGCTCTTGAGCACATGCTGGCACGACAAAAGGCCAGTCTGAAAAAGTATGGTGTGGAATACCAGTTGTGGTTTCGCGAAAGTGCGATTCGCGAACAAAAAGGTCATGAACACGTGATCAAAAAATTGTCGAAAAAAAACCTGGTCTATGAACAGGATGGGGCAACCTGGTTCAAGTCCAGCGAGTTCGGTGACGAAAAAGACCGTGTCCTCATTACAGCCGGCGGCGAGCCCACTTATTTCCTCATCGACATCGCTTATCATGAAAATAAATATGAACGCGGCTTCCAGAAGATCATCGATTTCTGGGGCCCGGATCATCACGGCTACATTGATCGTATGCGCGCCGCCCTGATCGCTCTGGGCCATTCGAAAGAGAGCTTTGACGTCAGCATCATCCAGCAGGTGAATCTGCTGCGCAGCGGCAAAACAGTAAAGATGTCGAAAAGGGCCGGTGAGATCATCGAAATGGATGAGTTGGTTGATGAGGTGGGCGTGAATGCCGCCAGATACTATTTCATCGATCGTCGCATCTCACAACCGATGGATTTCGATATTGATCTGGCGAAAAAACAGTCGGATGAAAATCCGGTTTATTATGTTCAATATGCCCATGCGCGCATCTGCAATATTCTGCGTTTTGCGCAGGAACAGGGCATCCCGATCCCGACGGAAGCGGACACCAGTCTGCTAAACCATCCGCTGGAATTGCAGGTGATCAAAAAACTGATCGAATTTCCGGAAACCATAACCCGTGTGCTGCAATTCACCGAGCCGCACCGGTTGAGCAATTATGCCCAGGAAGTGGCAACTGTTTTTCATCGTTTCTACCACGAGCATCGGGTTGTTACCGATGATCGTCCGCTGACCCGGGCTCGCATGATGCTGGCCCGGGCGACCCGGCAGGTACTGGCGAACAGTTTTCGTTTGCTGGGCATCGCCGCACCTGAAAATATGTAACGGATTGCAGGAGATTTTTATATGAGCAGCGTACTTGTCGTCGGTTCTGTAGCCTATGATTCCATTGAAACGCCGCAGGCGAACGTCGAAGAGGCGCTTGGCGGCTCCGCCACTTTTTTTGCCGCCGCCGCCAGTTATTTTGTACCGGTCAATTTGGTGGCTGTGGTGGGCGATGATTTTCGTCACAACGAAATCGCGTTTTTAAACCAGCGCCAGGTCGATTTGGAAGGCCTGAGAACGGAACCGGGAAAAACATTTCGCTGGAAAGGGCGCTATCTGCAAAATATGAATGATCGCGAAACGATTTATACCCATCTTAATGTTTTTGCAACCTTTAACCCGTTACTGCCGGATAAATATCGCAACAGCTCTTTTGTTTTTCTCGCCAATATTAGCCCGGAGCTACAATACAACGTCGTACAACAGGTTTACCGGCCCAAATTCGTCGCCATGGACACCATGAATTTCTGGATTTCCGGATCCATGGATGCGCTATTGCGCACCCTCGCCGTTGTCGATGGTCTGTTGATTAACGATTCGGAAGTCAAACAACTGTCAGGCGAGGAAAACCTGTTCACCGGCGCGCGAAAAATTCAAGCCATGGGACCCAAAACCCTGATTATTAAAAAGGGAGAACACGGGGCATTGATGGTGCACGGTGATGAGCATTTCTATTGTCCGGCTTTTCCGGTTACTTCGCTGCTGGATCCCACCGGGGCGGGAGATACTTTTGCCGGTGGATTCATGGGATATTTAGCCAGAACCGACTTGATCACAATGGAAAACCTGCGGCGCGCAGTGGTATTTGGCAGCGCCCTCGCATCCTTCTGCGTTGAGGATTTCAGCGTCGGCCGATTGATGAATCTGTCCAGAGAAGAAATCCACAATCGCGTCCTCGTCCTGCGCAAGATGACCGATTTTGCGATCGATCCCGACTGGGCTTTGGTAACGTGATTGAAATAGATCACATCTCCTTCGATTATCAGCACGATAACGGCACACAACGTGTGCTCTCTGATATCGCCCTCACCATCCAACCGGGTGAAGCGCTGGCCCTTATGGGTGCAAACGGTTCCGGTAAGAGCACACTGGTGAAATGCCTCAACGGTCTGCTGCTCCCCAGTTCGGGTAAAGTCAGGGTGGATGGAATGGATACCGCAGAAGAAAAAAACTTGCCGGCCATCCGCCGTCGAGTCGGTATGATATTTCAAAATCCGGACAACCAGATTGTATCCACCACGGTCGAACGCGAAGTTGCTTTTGGTCTGGAAAACCTCGGATTGACCTATGAGGCCATGCATCATCGCGTCGAGGAGATGCTCGAACGAATGAAGTTGATGCCACTGCGTCATAAATCACCCCACTATCTTTCAGGAGGTGAAAAACAACGTCTGGCGCTGGCTTCGGTGCTTGCTATGCAACCTCAATATCTGATCCTGGACGAACCAACGTCACTTCTCGATCCCCTCAGTCGCAAAGATATCATCTCTTATGTAAAAAATCTTCACAGCCAGCCCGCCCGGGAAAGTCGGGAAACCATGAGCACCCTGTTTGTAACACAATTTTCCGAGGAAGCTTTGTTTTTTAATCGACTGCTCATATTAGCCGCCGGACGCGTTGTTTATGACGGAATCCCCTCAGCCATTTTCTCCGATCTGGAAAAAATGCAGGAATGGGGTCTGGAATCACCGGCCAATTTTCATTTGCGCTACCTGATGGCCGGACAGCAAGCAGGCTCTGATGGGTTAAACCTATCGGACCTTTAAAGACTGTGATGGAGAGGGTTGACATGTTCATTTTTTTCACTTATATTTTATAGGCACTCTATTGGTGTTTTGCCACCGAGCCGATAAACATTGCATCGTAATTCTCAAATAACAGGACATATGGCGCACGAATTCCCACTCAAATCCCTGATCGATGTGGATGTGCTGCAACATCTTCAGGCGTCTTTTTCAGAAGAGAACGAGATATCCGTGGCCATCTTCGATGAACAGGGACGTCTACTCATTGAGCCTTCGCGGCATTGCCTCATCCCCACGGAAGCGCAGGGATATTTCATGCCGTTTCTTGAATTTGTCCTCACATGGCCGCCTAATCTCCATGATCTGGCCCTGCAGGACGGCGGCAGAATCTTTTCCTCTTTCTTCAACAAGCTAATTCATCGTGCGATTCTTCCCCTGGCGGCGCCCCAAAAGGCGCTTGGCGCCATACAGCTTATCATGGTAACAAAAAACCGACAGCATGAAATGGCGCAATGGCGCACGGCGTTGGAGGGTTTTTCATTTAATTATATCAGCTATCTGGCTTTCCTTGATTCCTATTCATCAGCCGGCAACGACGACCTTGTACGATTATGCACACAATTTTATCAAAAACTGGAACATCTATTAGAAGCCGGATTAAGCCGCCTTAAAAAAAATACACCATCGCAACCGTCCGATTCTGAAGAACGAGGCGATATTATTACCACCCCGCACCATGACATTATTCAGATCGATGCCGCCGTCAGTCAACTGCTGGGCTATGAATCATCCGCTGAAATGCTCGGATTGAATGTAATAGACCAGATCATCGCCCAACCCGAAGATCGAGAAAACATCCGGCATTTTCTCGATATTAAGGGACAACTGGCTGAATATCCCCTCTATCTCAGGGATAAGAGGGGCCGTCTGCAACCGGTAAAAATAGTAATCGGTAGTGAAGACCTGGGCAAGGACGTACCTACCGGTTACCGCTATACAGTTCAGGTTGTCGAGGAGCAGGATATTGACAAACCGAATATGCTGGATCTGCCGCTGAGGCAGTCCACCGGTTCGGCATCAGAGAACATCGGCGCAAAACGACCCGCTTCGCCACCCTCTGTTGCAGAATCGATGTCCGTGGGCGATGTTGAGGCATCCTCCGTTTCATCCCTGCCCAGCGGAGCGGCCACTGCAGAATCATTGGACGCTGAATCAATAAAAGCGTTTGATGCCATGCAGGAAGCGCTCTTGATTCTGGATCAACAAAATCGCATCATAGGCTGGAATAATAAAATAGCCGAGTTGCTGCATTGCCCGCCGCAGGCGGTGCACGGCAGCGAATTCCAGTCGCTCATGGTCGGTGACTCTCAACAACGCTGGTCGCAAATGCTCTTTGCTTTTCGTCGCGATCAGGAATCGGACCGTATAGCGGCGCCTCAACCATTCTATCTTGTCGATGGCTTGGGCGACCTCTGGGCCATCACCCTGCAGATGAAAAAAATAAAAATTAAAGAAAAACCGTTTATATCAGCGGTAATAACGAACCTCGTAAAATCTTCAATGGAACAGGCCTTTCTTCCCTCTCCACCCGCCGTGCAGGCAGCAAGTCCGTCTCAACTCATCCTGCCGGTTCATTCCCCTGATACCAGACAGGACGAATTGGCCCCCATCATAGCCAAAATCGCCGATCACTTTGAAAAACAGATGACGAAAATACAACGGCACACTCTGCAAATGGGCAACGAACAAAACCTGGATCACCCGCTATCGGATCACGTGCTGCAAATAAAACAGTTGACCGAACAGACTCTGCACAGTCTTCAGTTAATTCATTATTACGGACGCCGAATACGGCCGCATCTTAAAAATGTGCAGATAAATGAGCTGCTGCAACGAGTCGCCAATATGCAGCAAGCGCTGTTCAGCAATCCCTATCAAATCCATTTCGATCTGCAAAAGGATGTATATCCCGTTTCGGCTGACCCATTACTTTTAGGGCATGCGCTTTCCCTTCTCATCGAGATGGCGAGAAAAACCATGTCGGATGGCGGCGTCCTATCCCTTCGCAGCCGCAACAGCACTATGCCCGCAACGGAAGAAAAAACGCCCGCCGTATCGATTGAGGTCAGTTATCCGGCTTGTTCTTTTTCCGAACAGATGCTCGACCATCTGTTCGAACCATTCGGGGATGGACAAGGGCTCGAGTTAGCGGCGGTCTACGGCATCGTACGAAGCCTTAACGGCAAAATTGATGTCGCTGCGGATAGCCGGCACGGCACCCGTTTCCGTATCTATATCGCGGCAGTTGCAGATCAGGTTACAGGCGTAGAAGATGAAATAAAAGATATGGACAAAGGGGGCGTGCTCATCATTGACGATGAACGGGGTATCGTCGACGTAAATACCCTGATTTTGCAGCACCATGGTATCAAGGTGTTTACTGCAGCCACTTTTCAGCAGGGTGTGGACCTGCTTCAGTATCATTCTACAGAAATAGATTGTATTCTTCTGGATGTAATGTTACCCGATATGGAAGCGCCCGAAAGTGTTGAAAAGATTCGCGAGCAATCGAATCTACCCATCATCTTATCCAGTGGTTATCCTCCCGACGAAGCAGTAACCGCGGTGCTGCCCCAATGTGGCGGACCGTTCCTGCAAAAACCCTATCGCAAAAACGTACTCCTCCATACCATCAAAAAATTTCTCAATTCCGACCAGCAATGATCCCATCGGGTGATTAGATCGACTATGGACAAATATTATTTCTTGTAAAATTGAAAAATATTTAGTAAAATTTATGTTTGAGTTTGATACAGTTTTTGGAGTATTTGCTATGAAAGATAAAGGCTCTATGAAGGTTAAAGTTGGTCTGGCGGAGATGCTCAAAGGCGGTGTCATCATGGATGTAACGACGCCGGATCAGGCTAAAATCGCCGAAGATGCCGGAGCCGTAGCAGTAATGGCGTTGGAGCGCATACCTGCCGATATCCGTATTCATGGTGGGGTGGCGCGCATGTCCGATCCTACGGTAATCCAGGCCATCCAGAAAACCGTCAGTATTCCGGTCATGGCTAAATGTCGCATCGGTCATTTTGCCGAGGCGCAAGTTCTTGAGGCACTGGGCGTCGATTTCATCGATGAGAGTGAAGTGCTGACACCGGCGGATGAAGAATATCATATCGACAAGTGGAAATTCAAGGTTCCTTTTGTATGCGGATGTCGGGATCTGGGAGAAGCGTTGCGTCGCATAGCGGAGGGCGCTGCATTGATTCGCACCAAGGGAGAAGCCGGCACCGGCAATATCGTGGAGGCTGTGCGTCACATGCGGGCGGTGCAGGGGGGTATCCGGCGCATTCATTCTTTGAGTGATGAAGAACTGGTAACGGAATCCAAGCGACTGGGCGCCCCCGCAGAAATCGTCAGGGAGGTTAAAAAATTGGGAAGATTACCGGTGCCCAATTTTTCCGCCGGCGGTGTCGCTACACCCGCCGATGCTTCCTTAATGGTACAATTGGGCGCTGAATCGGTTTTTGTCGGCAGCGGTATTTTTAAATCAAGCGACCCTCAAAAACGAGCCAAAGCCATTGTGAGCGCTGTAACCCATCACCTTGATTTTAATCTCATTGCCAGAGTATCCGAAGGCCTGGGAGAGGCTATGCCGGGTTTGGAACTGTCGGCTATTCCAGAAAACGAGCGTATGGCAGGAAGAGGCTGGTAGATGCGCATCGGTGTTCTCGCTGTACAGGGTGACTATGCCAAACACCACTCTATGCTGTTACAAATGGGCCTAAAAACCCGCCTCGTACGAACCGACGCCGATTTAGCCGGTTGTGATGCTCTGATCATTCCCGGCGGCGAATCGACTACGATGACTACGGTCATGCAAAAACATGGGCTGTGGCAGCCGGTTATCGAATTCGGCCGCCAGAAACCCATCATGGGCACCTGCGCCGGACTCATCCTTCTTGCCACCGAGGTCCCGGATCATGGGCTGCCGACTCTGGGCCTGCTGGATGTCGCCGTTATCCGGAATGCATACGGTCGACAGGTTGATTCTTTTGTCGATCAAGTCACCCTCGATTTAAACGGCAAATTGAATAAATATACCGGCGTCTTTATTCGCGCCCCCAAAATATCCCGCAGCGGCGCAAACGTCAAAATCCTCGGATATCATCAGCAGGACATTGTCATGGTCGAAACCGAGCATATTCTTGCCTGCACTTTTCATCCTGAATTGACGGAGGACGATGCCATCCACCGTTATTTCCATACCAAAACGAGTAAATTGATCGGCTGCTGAGTGGAGCGCACCCATTCGCACAGCCGTCCTGAGACCCACCCATCATGATACCATGCCCTGGAAAAACCGTCGCACACCCACACAGACGCATGAAATAATAGAAAGAAACCTTCCCACATACAAAAAACCCCGGTCTCCTGACAGAGCCGGGGTTTTTAAAAAATATTTTAACCGGTTATATGGCTTGTCGCCGCAGTGTTTTCTTCAGATGCTTGATCTTTTGTCGAATTCTCTTGAGAGATTGATGATCATGCGCGGTTAATGCTTCATCACGTTTTTTCCTCAGCTCGCGAATCTCTTTTTTCATTCGCGTCTTGTTTTCACCCGTTGCTGCATGGTGTACATGCATATCCAGATCAAGCGCCTTGCAGATGGCCGCCAGCAGGTGCTCTTTATTTAATTGGGTATATCCCTGTACAGCTTCATGCTCGATACCTTTGGCGATCTCGCGCAATTCGGCTACCGTCTTTTTCTTCAATTCCTCGTAGGTGAACGACATCATCTCCTCCTGATCGGATATTCATCCGATTTTATTATTTCTTTGGTTCTAATTGTCTTCGCATTTCTTCCAGATCTTGTTTTTGCGGACTCTGCCCTTCCAGTATTTTTCGCAAACGCTCCAGTTCCCGTTCCGCTTTGCGCCGTTCTTCACGAATGCGCTCCAGCTCCTCTTCAGCCGATTCTGTTTCGCGTCGTTCCTTGATGATCTGTTCAAACAATTCTCGACGGCTCTCCGCTTTTTGAATGAGAATATCTCGCTCACTGGTGCGAAAAACCGATGTCGGTAACAGAGTAAACCGACTGCCGATATTGATGCGCCATGAATTATAGTTTGGCAAGTCGGTCAGGTACTCTCGCTCCATAAGTGGTGGCACGGTTTCATCGTTGTCACTGTTCAGCCGGATTTCCCCCGATACGAAAAATTGAAACCAGCGATAGGGTTTGTATGTGATCACGGCATTCATAAAGAGATAATTTTCGCGTGATTCCGCCGCCAGGGGTGGTTGCTGCAACCATGCATTGCCGTACCATTCAATGCCGTAGTCGAAATTTTCCGTTGGGATGTTCAACCCGAGCGCATACAACAGTTGTTGAGATTGATATAACACCTGGCTGTTCGGGTCACGAGCATGGCGCAAAAATTCGCCGACATCGTTATGATTGTGATAACCCAGGTTAGCGTGCAGGTTGAAAGCATCTTCAGGGTAGAGGGGATCGGCAGCATAACTGACCAATCCCTTAAAACCGAATTCCGCCGTTCCCGCCGAATAAGGCTCGAATAGGATATTATGCTTATTGCTGGTGGGGAACCGGGCCTGCAAATGCATGCCATAGGACAAAGAGTTGGTTCGTGAGCCGAAAGAACCTATTTTCAGTCCGATAAAAGTATCGTACGGCACCAAACCCTCATCGGTTTGATCATCCTGGTAAACAATGGGTGTAATATTGAGTTCGAAATGTTTCCCCAGCCCGTAATTGATACTGAATAATCCTTGCACATCCCACACGGTCACGGCAAGCGGCAGATCATACTGCATACTTTCGACTTGATGAACCTTTCCCCAGAAGCGCGTGTTCACAAAAACAGTTAATTTTCCAACATCAGTTACCCAAGCCGCTTTGGTATGCGGAAGCCCTTTACTGCCGTTAATAACGTCCGCTCCCGAAGCCTTAATCAAAAGTAGCAATAGCACGAATACCATCGGCTTTAGCTTCATTCCCAACCTCCAAGAGTTAGGTTATATGTCA
>JAFGSU010000193.1 GCA_016934435.1 Candidatus Zhuqueibacterota bacterium
GAAACAATTGACTCCGGAACCGGGCAGCGATGAAGGCCACCGCAATTTCCCCATCCGACTGCCGGTACTTTGGATTCCGGAATAGAATATCTTTTTATATCAGCGACTGGAGTGGGAAGCAAAATTAGGATGTGTTCATTGCGAGCAGTATTTTACATCCATTAATAATCGATGGATTAATTTCTTTAGAACGACTTCTGAATTCGCCATCAGAATGCAATCCCCACCAATACATTTTCAATCCTGGTATAGTGGAATAAAATAGTATGATCATTTGTTATATTTCGTATAAGCGAACAATTTAATTTTTATTATAAATACATTCGTTTTGCAACGAAACAGAAGGAGTTATAAAATGAAGATAAGAATACTATCATTTTTCGCGTTCTACCTCTATATCTTGACAGTTGCAATGAGTGCAGCAGCGCAAACTTATACTCCAATCGACTCGTTTTTCATCTCTACTCATACGAACGGTTTTTATCCATCGAATATCATAATGGAGAATAATGTCGAATATCTGGTAGAACTGGATGGAACCATGAGCATTTGGAGTCAGGATTGGTGGAATAATACGCCTTGTGCAGGGACGCCGGAAGAATATCCCAGATATCCATCACCGGGGAACAACGGCAAAGTAGGCTTGGATCCATATTATATTTTTGCCGTTCCAGGTGGATCGGGTCTTTGCGGACAGACGGTCCCGGTCGTCTATCATACGATCCAATTTTCAGTAGATAATGCGGCTACAAATTATTTTGCCACTCCCATTGATACAACCTACAATCCGGAGCATCTATATCGTTATGCTGTCTTGGGAAATGGAACTCGATTCATGGTAAGGTTTTGGGAAAATTATCCGTCGGACAACTCCGGGCAATACCGGGTACGCATTCTTTCTGTGAACGGAGAGGAATTTGACCGGAACGTCGCACTTAATAAACCGGCCACTGCCTCTGCCGAGTTGAATGATAACCCGGCAAAAGGCGCAGTGGATGGTGATTACGATACCTGGTGGAGCGCCGGTCAGCATCCGCTGCAATGGATAGAAGTTGATTTGATGAATCCCAATGATATCGGCAGGATCGAACTGATCGTCGATCAGGATCCCAGCGGATATACAGTCCATCGAGTATCAGGAAAATCAGCGGGTGAGAGGGATTTCAGTTTATTGCACATTTTTGCTGACACCACGGCCTGGGGAGATACGCTTAAATTCGTACCGGTTGCACCTTGGGAAGAAATTCGCTACGTCAGGATAGAATCGGAACAGAGCCCTTCCTGGGTTGCATGGAAAGAAATCCGATTATTTTCCAAGCAGGAAACAACATCGATTGTATATTGGGAGCAGGAGAAGCAAACGCATTCTTTTGCCTTGCAGCAGAATTTCCCTAATCCCTTTAATCCGACGACAACAATTTATTATCATCTTTCTGTACCTTCATCTATCTCTTTGGATATTTTAAACCTAAGAGGTGAAAAAGTTCGTACTCTGTACAACGGCCAACAATATGCAGGTGACCATGATTTGATCTGGGATGGAAGGGATGATGCAGGAAATATCGTCAGCACCGGTGTCTATATCTATAAATTGCAGGCTGGTAATCAAATAAAAGCGCGCCGTCTCATGATGCTAAAGTAGAGGAAAGGGGCTCCGATCACTGATAGCGTGCGCATTCGAGTAACGTAATATATTGTTTTTTACTTCAAATCTGCGGCGTATCGATATTCACAGCAAAGATATTAAAAGATCATTTTAACAGTCGTTACGCCGCGCCCCGTTCCCTCTTCGTTCTATGATCGGACTTACACTGCCACTTTTTTTCTCTATCTGTTAGCATGATGTGAAATATTTTCTTGCTTTTTACTGATTGATACATTATACTAATAAAGTGAGCTGGTGAGTCATCCACCCATAGGTTTCATTCGATTTCGAGTGAAATGACTTTCAACTCGCAGGCAGATGAACCAGGCCATAGAAATCGAATCGCTGATTTATATGAGTTCCGCTGATCAAATTTGTTATCTCTCCATACTCATACACCTACTCGGATCCATTCACCATGCGCGCCTGTTCATATGCCGGCGAATGATCCATTTTTATAACCTAATCTCAATCCAGGGACGCAGGTAGAAGCAGCCTCTCAGCAGTGAAAGTCCCGGTAAAACTCCGAAAAATAGTATGAAGAAAGGAGCTGTTATGAACGCCTATTTTCTTCGTAAGCAAATGTGGTCTTTTTTTTTGATGTTGCTGATTATTTTGATCTGGATGCAAATCAGCTTTGCAGCGGCTGTCTACATTAAAAATTATTCCGACTTTCCCGCCTATCCTTACAACACCTCCAGCTACAAACAAAATAATCGATATGTCGGATGCGGACCCACCACCGGGGCGATGATGTTCGGATATTTCGATCATATATATTCTTTATCGCCCGGGCTTTTGACTAGTCCGGTGTCCGGCGTCAACGAGGGCCTGCAAACCGCCTGGGCGCTGCACGGCAGCCAGTACATGAATACCGGCGCCGATGGATTCGGCTCTGTCTATAACATTGAGCCTGGAATGGAGAACTATGCGTTAAGTCGCGGCTATTATGTGAAGGTGATGATCCATGTTTCTCCAACCTACAACAATCCCACCGCCCCGGAAGCGGATTGGCTGAACGATTATGGCCCGTACGGCGAGTCGTGGAATAACGACGGCACGTTCTGGATAAAAAATGCGGACGGCACCTACAATATTGATGCGACGAAATTTTGCGATTTTGTCGATCCAAAATTGGCGGCCGGCGTACCTATTTTCCTCACCATCGATACGAATTATGATAAAAACGGCGACCACTGGGTTGCCTTAGTGGGCTATGATCGATCAACCCTGAGATATTATTTTTATGACACCTATTCCACTACCATCAAATCGGCCGAAATACATTACTGCGCGGCCCCCGGCACGGCCAAGGCGAATGCCATCTCTTTTTTGCGTTCAGTTTCTTATATAGGTCCGGTGCAAACGCAGGAAAATCCGCCGCGCGATTTGCTGGCTTTGACCGGCTACCACAGTGCCGTGCCGTTAGCGTGGAAAGCGCCTCAAGGGACGGCTATGCATTCACTGTCGCGGATCGCACAATACCAGGAAGTGCACGCCGATGTTCAACCGATACGGCAATCCCTTTCGCTTTCCGCTTCTGAGCAGATACCCGGCAGCGTGTTGATGAGCCCCTCGAATCCATCTTTAATGAAGGAGACGGCAGCTGCGCAACCATCGCTCTCGATGGCCGCGCCGACGGGCTATAACGTCTACCGCAGCACTTCATCCGGCGGCAGTTATAGCAAAATCGCCGGCAACGTAACCCGGCAGTACTATCGCGATGCGACTGCTGTCAACGGCACCAAGTATTATTACAAGGTAACCGCGGTTTATACAACCGGTGAGAGCGATTTTTCCGCTGTCGTTTCCGCCACCCCCACTTTAAATGGCTATGTAATTAATTCGGCATGGACCACCACGACCCCAACCCTTAATGGTGTGATCAGCACGGGCGAGTGGTCGGCCGCTACACAGGTAAATATTTTATATCCCGGCGATACCGGAACGGTCACCGCCTATATCATGAACACCTCCAACAAACTCTACATGGCGGTAGATGATAAGCGCGACACGCATCTGGATAATGTGGATCAATTTGCCATTTTCTTTGACAAGAACCTGAATCGCGAATGGCCTGCACAGGGCGGTTCAACCGATGAAGGGAATTTTTGGTGGGCGTGGGATGCCACAGGAGGTCAGGCTTTTTGTCTGTTTGGGCCAAGACAGGGCTACTGGCCGGACCATCTTTACTGGCCTAACCGCACCACGCCGGCCGGGATGAATCAGGGCATCTCCATTGCCTCCGGTAATGTACAATACGAAGGCGTGATCGATTTAACCCAGCAGCCTCTGAATGTCAGCGCCGGCGCTGAGATCGGGCTACTCTTGTTTACTTTTGATTATACTCCCGAGGATTTCACCAGCTTTTGGCCGCAGCAAGCAGAACGCTTGAAACTGATCGTTCCCGATTTTCAGTACTGGGGACAAGCGCCATTCAGCTTTGGCAATCTGAAACTTTCCACCGGTGTGGTGACCGCCCCGGATATTTCCGTCACACCCAGTAATTGGAACTATGGACAAATCACCGTGGGCGGGTACCAGGATAAAACATTTGTTGTTAAAAACGAAGGTAACGCCAATTTAGTGGTGTCCAGTATAAACCTCGCCGGCGATATCAGCCAGTTTAGTCTCCAGAGCGGCGCTGGTAGCTATACGTTGACGCCGGGACAAACACGCAATGTGGTTATCCGCTTCCAGCCGACCAGTGTCGGCGCCAAGAATTTGACTGCACGCATTGCCAGCAACGATCCTGATGAAAATCCGTTCGATTTCACTCTAACCGGGCAGGGAGGCGCAGCACCCGTTTTATCCGTCAATCCAACGACGCTCAATTTCGGCACTACGACCAACAGCCTGACGTTTCAAATCTCGAATACCGGCGGCGGTACACTCACATGGAATGTAGCTGAGAGTCCGGATAAGGCATGGATGAGCCTCAGTCCTACTTCCGGCAGCAATGCCGCGACCGTCACTGTGAATGTGAATCGCGCTCAATTGGCCGGCAATAGCGACACCGGCACGCTGGCGGTCACCTCCAACGGCGGCAACCAAAACGTGACCGTGAACATCGCCAAGACTGCCGCCAGTTTACCTTCGCACTGGAATTTCGCCTCTAATACCGGAAACAGCGCCACCATTGTGCTGCCGACGAGCGCCAATCCGAATATTGACGGCACCCCTCTGGCCAATGGCGATTATATCGGTGTATTCAATCCATCAGGCTTGTGCTGTGGACATCGTCAATGGCAGGGCGCGAATATGTCCATCACCGCCTGGGGCGATAATGATCAAACCGGTGGCGTCATTGACGGATTTCAGGCGGGGGAGGATATCCACTATCGCGTCTATCGCTTGAGCGAGGCGAAAGAGTGGACCATCGTCATGACAGGATATTCCCAGGGGACCGGAAAATACTCCGCTAATGGATTCATGGTTCTGGATAAATTTGATGTAACAGAACAACTGTGCAACACCCTGAATCTTTTACTTGGATGGAATATGTTTTCTCTGAATATTATTCCGCAAGATGCGGATATATCTGCTGTTATGGCGCCGATTTCAAGTAAAATTATAATTGCGAAATCGGGTGAAGGCAAGACCTATATTCCGGCTTATGGAATCAACGATATCGCGGCGATCAAGCCGACCAAAGGCTATCAGATTTACATGAAGGATCCGGCTACTCTGGAAGTATGCGGCATACCCATCGATGTCTCTACCGTTATCACGTTGCCGGTCGGGTGGAGCATGATCAGTTATCTGCCGCGTTCACCCATGAGTGCATCACTCGCTTTAGCCGGCATCCAGGCTCAGCTTGTTATAGCCAAGAACAATAACGGCCAGGCGTACATACCGGCATACGGCATCAACGATATCGGCCTGATGCAGCCGGGTCAGGGTTATCAATTATATCTCAAAGCCGCCGCAAACTTGATATATCCTGCGGGTGCAGCCGTAAAGGAACGGGCTGAATCAGCACATCCTGTGGAGCCACAACATTTTCATTTTAAACGTCTTACAGGTTGTAACTGTACTGTGATTGTTCCGTCGGATATACAACCGCGATATTCGAATGGCCTGAAACTGACTTTCGGTGATGAGATCGGCGTATTTTCTATTGATGGCGCTTGTCGAGGAGCGATCGTATGGCAGGGGAGAGCTGCCGCCATCACCATATGGGGCGATAATTCACAAACATCTTCAAAAGACGGATGTCTCACAGGCGATGAACTACAGTTCCGTGTATGGAATAAAGACGATAATCAAGAATATCCGGCTTTGAGTCAATCAGCGCCAGGCGAGTCGGTTATTTTTCAGCCCGACGGCATCATTGTTTTGAACGGACTCGTCGCAGACCTAACCGCAGATGGAGGCATTCAATCCCTTGCACCGGAAGGTTACGCTTTGATGCAAAATTATCCCAATCCGTTCAATCCGGAAACCTGGATCACCTATCGCATAGCCGAGCGATCTAAAGTTAGATTGGAGGTCCTGGATCTGAAAGGATGTCACGTGCGGACTCTTATTGATGGACTAAAAGCAGCCGGGCAACATCGAGCGCGATGGAATGGATTGTCGGAAACTGGAGCGAAAGTGCCAAGCGGCTTATACATCTATCGTCTTGAGACGGAAGCATTCGTAACCAGCAGGAAGATGTTGCTGATGAGATGAATCCAGATCGGATGGCGGACAGGAATGTCCGCCGTCCGATTCCTGATGATTTCCAATTCACTAATTCGGACTCCAATATTAATTCTCGCCATCCCATCTGTTAAATCC
>JAFGSU010000021.1 GCA_016934435.1 Candidatus Zhuqueibacterota bacterium
CCGGCAGTTACCCGGCATTTTTTCTGTCTTCATTTCGACCTGTCCGCGCGCTTCGCGGTTCCGGAAGAGTCGGAAGAAGCAGCGCCTCTTTTCGCACCTGTCTGGTGATTTTTCAATTTTCTATTTCCATTATCCTGATCGCCAGCGTTGGTATCGTGAGCAGACAGCTCCGATACATGCACGATAAAGAGTTGGGATTCGACAAGGAACATGTGATTGTGCTGCCATCGAGTCCGGAAATCACCGGCCGGCTCGATGCCGTCAAGGAGCGATTGCTCCAGCATAAGAACATCATCAGTGTTTCTGCTGCCAAGCAGGTGCCGTCGGACCGGCTGCTGGATTTTGCGCGAGCAAACGTGCTCGGAGGCGATCGAGAGGGCCCCATTCCATTCATGCTCGCCCAGCTTCGCGTGGATTACGATTATATTCCTACATTCAGGATGGAGATGGCTGCAGGCCGTAATTTCTCCAGGAGTATTTCCACCGATTTTGACCAGGCATTCATTTTGAATGAAACAGCAGTCCGGCGCATCGGCTGGTCTTCGCCGCAAGAGGCGGTCGATCAGGAGCTTGGCTACGGTATGCGGCGGGGCAGGATTATCGGCGTGGTGAAGGACTTTCATTTTGAATCCATGCATCAGCAGATCGCCCCCCTTGTGCTTCTCATTTCCCGCAGTAGTCTGGATCAGGTGGCCGTACGGGTGCAGTCCGACGATATACCCGGTACGCTAACGTTTCTCGAACAGGCGTGGAAAGAATACAAACCCGGCTTTCCGTTCAGCTATTTTTTTGTCGATGATCATTTTGACGGGCTGTATCGCTCCGAGCAGAGGTTGCGCCGGATATTCGAGCTGTTTGCGTTCTTTGCCGTATTGGTAGCCTGTCTCGGTCTGTTTGGCCTGTCTTCGTTCACGGCGGAACAGCGGACGCGGGAAATCGGCATTCGAAAAATACTGGGCGCGACGGTGTATAGGGTGGCGGGGCTCCTCGTATCGACGTTCCTCAAATGGGTGCTCATCGCCTACGTCGTCTCGCTTCCGCTCACATGGCTGATCATGCAAAAATGGCTGCATGGGTTTGCCTATCGCGTCGGCATCGGATGGGACATATTCGTCCAGGCGGGGATTCTTGAGGTGATGATCGCATTGATCACCGTGAGCGTTCAATCCGTGAAAGCGGCCATGGCCAATCCAATTGATAGCTTAAAGTATGAATAACTGAGGACACAGTACAACCAAGTCATCGCGAGTTGAGCATGGCAAAAATGCCATTAATTGCTTGCGGACATAAGAAAAGAATGTCATTGCGAACGGAGGAACAGTGCATGAAAAGAGTAGTAACCGCCGTGGAGTGAAGGAATCTCCGCCATGTCCTTATAAGCGAAGCGCAGATAATGAATATGGTAAATAATATGCCGTGGAGCGTGGCGATCTCCACTAAAAGGGCATTGGACAGAGATAGTCACCTTATGGCGGAGATTGCTTCGCTCCAATGAAGTTTAGATGATAAAGGATAAAACTGTTCCTCCACTCGCAATGACATCCTTTATTATGGTCTTATAGGGCAATGGCTTTTTAACCTGCTTACTTCGCGATCAAGACCTATTTTTTCATCTTTGCCAGATTCGCCTGGTAGACCTCCTTATTCCGGACGGCCAGACTCACCGCCTTTTCTATCTGGCCGCAGGAGCAAAGAACGGCGGCGAGGAATAACCAGGGGGTCTAGCTTTTCATAACAGTCTTTTCTTTCGATAGGTCATCTGTTTTTTCTTAAACGTTTTGACGGGAATTATGTTACAGAACCTTGCATTTTTTCAAAATTTCGATAGTGCGCTCGAGCGGCAGCGCTTCTACTCTATGTCCGTCTCAGCCTATCGTGGTCTGGGTGCGAAATAGGGAACCATAGATTGCTTTCTCAGTAGTTTCGATGGCGGCGAGGAACAGGGGGGAGAGGCCATCGTTGCCAAGAGGGGTGGGGATATGCATTGTTTGTTCATGCAGGATCGGATGGGTGGTACTTAAGGTGATGGTGTAATCGCCACTGCCGTTGCTGCCGATGGCGCCAGTGTGCATCAGTCCCATCATGGTGCGGCCGGCCAGTCGCTTGAGGTTGCGCGCATGCAGCGGTGCATCGGTGGAGATGACGATGATGATGGAGCCGTCGCCGGCATCCTGGTTCGCATCAGGCCGCGGCTGTTCCAGCTCTTCGCGCAGATAATATTGGCCCAATTCCAATCCCACCGGCGCGCCGCAGATGGTCAATATGCCGCCGAAATAGGTCTGCCCCAACACGTTGACTGTATAGCTGCCGCGGCTTTCTGGTACAACCCGTGAAGATGTTCCAATGCCGCCCTTGAAGCCGAAAGCTACGGTGTCGGTTCTGGCGCCGACAGCGCCTTCAGCCATCGGTCTGGATGCGGCAGCTTCGAGCGCTGCAAAAACGTGCTCCTGGTCGATGTGAGGGCCGCGAATATCATTAAGAAAGCCGTCGTTAGTCTCTGTCACCACAACATTGATGGGGCGCATCGACTCGTGGCCAGGCAGCGCTAACATCAATTCAAGGAGAGCATCGGTGGCGCGCGGCACGCTGATCGTATTGGTCAGCACGATGGGGAGCTCGATTTCTCCCAACTCTTCTACCTGCGTCGATACCGTCAGTTTGCCGAAACCGTTGCAAACGTAGACGGTGGCCGCCATTTTCCTCTGGAACAGGTTGTCGCCGTGCGTCAAGATGGCGGTGACGCCGGTGCGGATGCTTTCGCCGGCGATGACCGCGCAATGTCCGACGCGGACACCGGCGACATTGGTGATGGCGTTTGATTTTCCCGTGGACATGATGCCCATTTGAACACACAGGTCGTGTGTGCGGGGACGAACATCCGCTTCAGTTTGCAGCGCTTGCACTATCAGCAGCCGTACCAGTGTCAGGAAAATGTAAATATAAATCATGTTATGAATTTTTTGTTAAGTGATACGGTATTCCAGCCAATATTATTAGTATACAGCATAATTGTCAAAATTTCAACAGTTTTTAGTAAAAAATCGAAAAGATGGGCGCACGGTTTATTGTTGGAGAACAGCAGAGTCGCGGCGTAGTATTTGGAACTCTCCTTTTTTAATTGACTTTTTTATATAAAATAATTAAAATATAGATTATGTATTTAAATGAATAGCATTTTTTCTTGTGCTAATGAAGAACAAATCCTGCAAGTGAATCGAGATTCCTTCACAAGGTTGCTCACTTGATTAACGAGATGCTATGTAACACTACCTAGTTTCATTTTCTTTTGGGTTGACTGTATGCATGTTAACATCTTAATTGTCGGACTTTTAGATTATTACTAAATAGGATGAATCATAATTCGAGTACAATTCTATGGAAAAGCGACTCACAGTTTGTATACCTGCCTATAATGAGGAAACGTCTCTGCAACAATTTCTTCCTGTTGTGATCGATCATTGTTTACAGCGAGACTATGATATTCTTCTAGTTAATGACGGCTCCTCGGATAGAACTGCGGAAATTGCCGACAAGTTGCTGTCGCCGCATCATTTTCATATCATCAATCACAAAATTAACCGCGGTTATGGTGCAGCCATTAAAACAGGCATCATGGCCGTGGTAACGGAGTATATTGCAACGATCGATGCTGATGGCCAACACTCTCTGGAAGATGTTGATATGCTATATGCCATCATTTGTGAGAATGATGCGGATATGGTCGTGGGCGATCGGCGTGGTCAGGCACCTCGCAATGTTTATCGGACACTAGGAAAAATCCTTATTCGAGGTTTTGCCAAACTGTTGATGAGAGTGCCCATTTATGATATTAATTCCGGCATGAAAGTATATCGTGCGGAGTTGGCAAAACGTTATATACCCCTTTGTCCGGATGCAATGCCCTTCAGCGAAATTATTACTTTAATTTTCATTTACAACAAACACAACGTCATTGAATATCCGATACGCATCAGCACGCGAAAGGGTGGCATCAGTTCTGTGAATACGCGTACGGCTTTTCAGACTGTTATGGAAATTGTGAATATGCTGGTTCTTTTTAATCCGTTGAGGATTTTTTTACCGATCGCGATTTTAAGTATCTTCCTCGGCTTTGCCTGGGGTATTCCATTGGTCATTAAAGGACGGGGCGTGAGTGTAGGATCAATGCTCGGTATTGTTGCAGGACTAATTTTCTTTTTCCTTGGTTTAATCGCGGAGCAACTCTCTTTAATACGATTGTGGCAGGTTCTTTCCAAAGAGTCAGAAAAAACACAGGGCAAGCATAAGGAATGAGCAGCGAAAACACTTATTTTTTTATTGCTAGATGGCAAGTATGATCATCTGCAAGCAACGATTAAGATGGAAGAGTCAACCACCTTTATGGATATAGTCAGCCGGAACGAAAAATTGGTCACAAAAGCAAAAAAATATCATGGCTGAACCGGTGAAGGTCGGATAGTTGATGGTTCGCAAGTTTCTTCGCTTCTGGCTTTCGGTATACAAATCAGCACTGCATGGTAAACAGCGTTCGACGCATGCACCGATCTACTGTTTTTTATGTTGGCTCACTATAATACCATATCACTCCTTCCTGTTTGCGATGTTTGCCAAACATGGAAGCGCAGGCGCGATTTTATTTTTATTTACGCTGTTTAACTCTCTTTTGCCGCCATCCATGACGTGCTCCTGGTCGTACTCAGATATCGATTTCCGCTGCTGCCGATTCTGGTGTTCCTAGCAATCTTCGCGGTGGAAAAATATCTGATAATATATGTCCCCTTATGTAAAATCATTCATATTCCTAAGAATTACCTCAACCTCAGCCCCATGTTCGGTTGCTCGCCTCGAGATCAACAAGCGTCTTTATTCAATCACTATTCTGACGATTTATTCTAAGCCTGGCACAAAGTGGAGCGTATTCAAAATGCCGTATAAATGCCGCTCTATAATTGGAATTATTTTTGTAATTTTTACTTATCAATAAGTGAAAACAGGAGGAATACAGGAATGAATACCTTGGAATTCGCCAAAAAGATCGCCGATCTGCGGCGGGCTACTCATTCCCCATATTTTAAACCCACGTTCACCTCTAAAGATTAGCAAATACATTATTTGCAATGATTTATTGACAGGTCGATTTTGTTATGGTAACTACATCTTCTCATTTACAAATTTTTTTGGTTTACAAGGCACATGCTCCAATTTTAATGCATCATAGATCGTTTTGTGAACGGCCTCTGGCTGAGAACATTTGCGCACATGTATTGTTTTGCCGTTTTCGAGATTTTTCTTTATCGTGCTAATAGTGTGCGTAGAAAGTAATAGGCGTATCATCTGCCATCGGTGGGGATGAGTCAGATATGGAAATCGATCCGCCGTGGAGCGCGGCGATCCCCGCTATAAGGGGAATTGGCCAGCCACCTTTTGGCGGGGATTGCTTCGTTCCAACGCAGATTTGGTAGGATATTGAACTACTGTTCCTCCACTTTAAATAACAGCGGAGACCGCCACGCTCCACAGCAGCCCATCTGAGAATTGATGCTCGATTGCTCCGCTCGCGGTGACATCCCTTTTTTGTTATTGTGTGAATATTGACATTTTTGTCATACCCACCCCGCAATGACATTCTTTCTTCGCTCCTTTCAGAATGCCGGCGCCGGCATGCTCAAATAAGGAGCCTGCTGCTAATCTTGCCCCGTAGAGTAAAAATACCTTGCTTTAAAACGATATTTATGATTACATTTACAGATGAAAATCACAGTCGCACCGGGTTCGTTCAAAGGCAGTTTATCCGCCGAACAAGCTGCCGGCGCCATGGTCAGGGGAATAGCGGGGATTGCTCCGGAAACGGACACCGTCTCCATGCCGCTGGCTGATGGGGGGGAGGGCACTGTTTCCGCATTGGTTGCCGCCAC
>JAFGSU010000194.1 GCA_016934435.1 Candidatus Zhuqueibacterota bacterium
GAGACTGCCGTGCAAATAGATAGCGGTAATCAGGGTCCACCAGTAGCCCTGGGCCATGCCGTAAGCGCCCGTCATGCCGAGCCGATACAGCGCTTCTCCGCTCGGGGCGAGCAGGCCAAACATTCCGCGCGGTTGCGCGACGGCGGAAATATCCATCAGCAGGGCGAGAATATAGAGAACGATGCAAACGCCGGTAAGAATCGGCACCATGCCGCCGACTGAATATAGAAAAGAACGAATCCACGAGCCTGCTCCGGAAAAACCGCGATTTCTCCAACCGCAATGCATGCATTCTTTGGCGCTGGTAGAAATTAATCGACCGCAACTGGGACAAACCATGGAACTCGGGCGCTTTTTATGTGCCATTTTGTACCTCGTATAATGAACATCGAATTCGGCCATATAAATATGCGAAAATAATTTCATTAAATAAAGCATAAAATGTCGCTAAAATGCAAGGATATTTTTCTTGCAAATGGGCGGGAGAAGTCTATATTATGAAGTGAAACTGTCCAAAAAGACATATTGCCGGCAATTTTGCAATGCATCGATTGTATCATTGCATGTTCACCATCTTTTTTAGTATTGCTCCGGCCAATAATAAGATAAAAGGCCGTTCAATTTCTTATTGACGGTATAGAGGTAATCCGGACAAAATGGTTCTTGAATCAATTACAACCGGAGAACAACAACATGAAAATAGGCATAGTCGGTTTCCCTTTCTCGGGTAAAACCACGCTTTTCAACGCGCTCACCGGCGCATCTCCCATCGCGGACAGCGCGGGCGGTAAAAAAGAGGCGCATCATGCGATGATTAAAGTGCCCGACCCTCGCCTGGATCGTCTGCATCAAATTCTTGGGACCAAGAAGAAAATCGCCGCTACCATCGAATATGTAGATCTCTCCGGAATCAGCGCCGATGAACAGAAAAAAGGCTCATTCAGCGACCAATTCCTCGGCCAGTTGCGCACTGTCGATGCGGTGCTGGTCATCGTGCGCGCCTTCACCCATGAGTTGGTGGCGCATCCGCTGGGCAGCATCGATCCGGTTAGAGATTTGCAGTTAGTGCAGGAAGAGTTCATCCTCAGCGATCTTTCCATCATCGAGAATCGCATGCATGCGCTGGAACGAGAAATGCGCGCACATAAAACCGATCAGGATGTCAGAGAATATCACCTGCTGGAAAAATTCAAGCCGACGCTGGAAAATGCCCAACCGTTGCGCGGTCTGGAGTTGACCGCCGATGAGGAGGCGATCGTTCGCGGCTATCAGTTCCTCACCCTCAAGCCGCACATTCTCGTGGTCAATATCGATGAAAATGATTTAACCCGCGAAGCGGAAATCGCGCAGATGCACAGTCACTGGCAGAACATTCCAAATACCACGGTTGTGCCCATCTCGGCCGAAATTGAAATGGAAATCGGCCAGCTCGAACCGGAAGAAGCGGCGGTTTTTCTGCAGGACGCCGGTCTGCAGCAGCCGGCCAAAGACCGGCTCATCCGCGTTTCCTACCAGCTGCTCGGACTATTATCTTTCTTCACCTGGAACGAGGACGAAGTGCGCGCCTGGACGATTCACCGCAACACCCACGCGTCCCAGGCCGCCGGCAAGGTACATTCCGACATGGAACGCGGATTCATTCGCGCCGAAGTGGTGCATTACGACGATTTCATCGTCCGCGGCTCCATCGCCAAATGCCGCAGCGATGCGGTGCTGCGACTGGAAGGCAAAGACTATATCGTCAAGGACGGCGATATGATCAATTTTCGCTTTGCGGTGTGAGTACAGGTTCTAACGACTGCATGGTTCAGATCCCTTTCAGGCTCATGCCCGGAAAAGCCAATAAAAAAAGAGTATAAAATATTTTGCGACCTTTATTGTGCTCTTGATTCTGTGCCTTTTTTCAAGTAAACTTAAACCAAACAACCAACCGGATCATATGTTTTATTCCAACCGCTTCGCATACAATATACTTTGAAGGACTGTAATGGATTTCATCACAACAGAAAAGAAAAAATACACCCAACTGGAAAAGCGACTCTCTGCCGTTTTGTTGTTCATCGAGGACATTATCAAAATCCCGCTGTTTCGCTGTCAGCGCTGCGGCGAATGCATTTTGAGTCATACGGCGTTCATCTGTTCGCAGCGCTGCCCCAAGCGCATGCGCAACGGTCCCTGCGGCGGGCCGGGAGTGGATGGAAGCTGCGAGGTATACCCAGATCGTAAATGCGTCTGGATTCGCATTCATCGACGCGCCAGGTTATTGGGTCGCATAGCGCTCTTGCGGCGAGTCGAAAATATTCATGACTGGAATCTGGAAAAGACCTCGGCCTGGTGGAATGTGGTGACCCGGCGCATCGAGCCGCCCACTTTATTTATTCGCAAAACGAAATCTGAAAAGCAGAGTCATGACGCTGCGTGAAAAAATTGCCGCCGGTCGGTTCGTCGTCTGCGGCGAACTGGGTCCGCCGCAAAGCGGCGATGATGAAGTGATACGAAAAAAAGCCGCCTATTTCCGCGGCATCGTCGATGCGGTTAATATCACCGACAACCAGACCGCCATCGTGCGGTTGTCCAGCATCGCATCGGCGAAAATCCTGCTGGAAGAAGGCGTGGAGCCCATCTGCCAGATGACCTGTCGCGACCGCAACCGCATCGCCATGCAGAGCGACTTGCTCGGCGCCGCTGCCATGGGCATCGAAAACGTGCTCTGCCTCACCGGCGACCACCAGCGTTTCGGCGATCATCCGGAGGCCAGGAGCGTATTCGACCTCGACTCGGTGCAGCTTGTGGCAACGGTGAACCGGATGAAAGAGGGATATCTGCTGTCCGGGCAGGAGATGAAAAAGAAACCCGATTTTTTCATCGGCGCCGCCGCTAATCCCTTTGCAGAGCCCATGGAGATGCGCATTATCCGATTGGAGAAAAAAATCACTGTCGGGGCGCAGTTCATCCAGACGCAACCGGTGTTCGATCTCGATCGCTTTGCGGAGTGGATGAGATTGGTGCGAAGCAGGGGCCTGCATACGCAGTGTGCGATTCTTGCCGGCATGCTGCCGGTGCGATCCGCCAGGGCGCTGGACTACATGCAGCGCGAAGTGCCGGGTATGCGCATCCGGCCGGAATATCTCCAGCGCATGCGCGACAGCGCAACGCCTCAGGAAGAGGGCGTCCGGATCGCGGTGGAGATCATCACAACGCTGCGGGCGATGGAGGGCGTACGCGGCGTGCACCTGATGCCGGTGATGTGGGAGAGCATCACGCCGAGGATTGTGGAGGAAGCGGGGTTGATGCGATGATGGGTTTTATCCTGTCGATCGCCCAGGGAATCCCTCCCCTGGGCTGAACCATCACTTCGGGCCTCTGGTAGAAATCCCGCGTAGACGCCCGGGGCTGGAAGACCCTGATTATCACTGCGTCCGTGGAAGAGTCCCCGAACGATCATTTGAATTCGTAGCCTCTCGGCAGATTCCAAAGCAGTTTTTATAAAAAGTGCATCAGCAAGCCGGAGAGAGTGCGTGAAAACGTAATGCAAATCCACACAAAGCCACAAAGGCCGCAGAGAAATTACTTTGTGTCTTGGTGCCTTTGTGTGAATAATAAATGATATCCATTATCCGAGTAATTTCAAATATTTTCATCAAAACGCCTTGCGATTAATGCATAAGATTGCCAAATTATTATGTACAAACCAGGAGATTTTATGCGTTACATCAGAGGTGACGATCGCGATCAATCGACCATGTTTCCGGAGGTTTTGGACGATTATATTGTCGAGCACAACCCGGTAAGCTTCATCGATGCTTACATCGACGGTCTTGATCTGGCAGCCATGGGATTTACATATTCAGAGCCGAAAGAGACCGGTCGTAAGCCTTATAACCCTGGGGATATGTTA
>JAFGSU010000195.1 GCA_016934435.1 Candidatus Zhuqueibacterota bacterium
CCACATCATTAGCGCCCCGGTCGGTTCTAGTAAAATGCCCCAGACCGTTGTTCAGGTAAAACTCGTTGACCGTTCGCGAATTAACCGCATAAAAATCCAGATCGCCATCGTTTTCACAATCGAAAACGAGCAAGGCGGTTGTGACCGAATTGACATTGTCAAGACCGGAACTGGCGGTGACGTCCTGAAAAGTGGTATTCTGGAGATTATCGTAGAGACGATTTCGGCCGGGCGAATTGCCGTTAATAAGATCGAGATCGCCGTCATTATCCACATCCGCAAACAGGACGCCGCGACTGTCGCCGGCATCCTGTATTGTGAGGGCTTCAGCGTTTTCCTGAAAGGTTCCATTGGGCTGATTTTGAAAATAGTAGTCTCTGCAATTGACGCCGTTTTTGGCAATGCGGGAGACATATATATCTTCGTCACCGTCCTGATCGACATCGGCAGCCGCGACACCCTGTCCGCCGAATTGGTTATCAAATCCAGCGGTATTGGTCTCCCACGTCACATCGGAAAACCAGGGCATCTGGCCGCTCAATACCGGGGTGATGGCATCCGCATGGGTAAGCGCCATGACGTGGTGCCCGTAGGTATTGGGGTGCAGGCGGTCGTACATATGCGATTTGTAATAACTGGCGAGAAGCGCCGGGTCCTCATAAAAACGAGTAAATGGATCGACGATATACACCGGCTCCGGTTGCCCGGTTATGACTCCCTGCTGAAAATCTCGCACCATCCGGGCAACTTCAATGCTTGAGGTAATCATCAGGCTGTCTTGATACTTGATCGGAATGATCAGACTGACAAAGATATGATGCAATTCTGTGCCGCGATTGCCGTTATGCCATCGCAAAAGATAATTCACCAGCGTTGCCATGCAACCCGTTGGTGTGGTGTTAAACTGCAGCCCCGTGCCGTAGGGCCCAACCGGGCCGGAAAATCCATCCCCCAGATTATTGGTGCCGAGATGGATAGCGACTACATTCGGTCTATAATTATCCATATCGGCGGTAACATCGAGTCTGGCGGTCCCCCCCAGGGCGATGGGATAAAAATCCTGTATTTTGCGTCCGCCCTGGAAATGGGATTCATAGGGCGGATCGCCATAACTGCCGACAAAATCAATGGACAGACCTTTTCCCAGCAGCATATGATAGAGCTCCTTACGGTAACCAAGCCCATCATCGGCATACTTGCCGTCGGTGATGGAATCTCCCAGCAACATGATACGTGTATCGGATGAAAGCTGCACTTCATAAGCCTGTAAATTGGCGATAGGGTCCTGTTGCACTCGACTTGCATCATATACAATTCTCAGGGCTCTGGCATGCTGTGCAGAAAAGCATATGTCGATTTGATCGTCATTATGCAGAAATCCACGGGCAACGGTGCTGAAGGTATCGGATGCATCGTCCGGCATGCTGATTTGAATGACAAGCGGTACAGAATCCCCGGCTGCGAACACATTAGCATGGGTGGTTATCCCGACTTTGCCGATTAAAGCCGTACCTGCGGGCAAACGAATGGTTTTGGCCAACAGATAGGAGCCGGTCGATTCAAAAGCCGAGCGTTTGGGCGCCATTATGACGGTTTTTTCAATCTGATCGGCGGTCAATGGTTGTATCGGTGAGATCGTATGGACCGCTAAAGGTCGGTATGTGATGAGGGGATCTTTACGCGGTAACGGTAGAAAAAGAGAATCCTCTTGCGCACCCCGATCTTGTCCCCAGACGGATGAAAATGTCAGCAAAACAACAAAAATTATAGCGATCCAAATATCGCGATCCATGGAAAAAATACTCCTCTACCTGTCTGCAGGGATCGTGTTTGTATTGAAATACGAAAAAAATGGGCTTTTGCGTAAATATCGTCTTTGCGAGTTGAGAGAGGCACAAACGCTTTATTTCTGCAAGGATTCCAAAAAGCATGTCATTGTTCCTCCGTTCGCAATGACAGTCTTTTTTTATGTTCTTTTATGAATAATGGCCTTTTTGCCATGCGCATTTCGCAATGACGTCGTATAATTATGTCCCTGGTCGTTCACAACTAGTGATAATATTTTACAGAGAATTCCCTGCAATGTCAAGTTGATTTTCGCACCCGTTACAGTACAAGCCATCCCGCATGCGGCAAAATATTTATAAAAAAAATCTGGTTTCTATTTGATAAAATGATAAATTATATAGAATGATTATCTGAGGAGAGCCTGTCATGAAAAAGTGGCTATTAATCCTATGTTTAATTTTAGTGCTTTCAGCGCGGTCCTTTCCGCAGCCCGTCAGCGGGGAAGCTCCGATCCTTCTTATCCGTTGCGACGACATCGGCATGTGCCATGCCGTCAATATGGCGGCCGAGCGGCTCATCGAAAGCAAATTGCCGTTTTCCGCTTCGGTGATGTTTACCTGTCCCTGGTATCAGGAGGCTGTGGATTTTTTGCGTCGTCATCCGCACATTTCTGTCGGCGTGCACCTCACCCTCAATGCCGAATGGAAAAATTATCGCTGGGGCCCGGTTGCCGGCTGGAAAGCCGTTGTAAGTCTGACCGATAGTTGCGGTTATTTTTTCCCGTCGCGCGCCCTGTTTTTCGCCCATCAGCCCAAATTGAAGGAGGTCGAAATAGAGCTGCGCGCCCAAATTGACCGCGCCCTTACATCCGGTTTATCCATCGATTATCTCGATTATCATATGAGCACAGCTGTGAGTACGGAGCCCCTGCGCAAATTGATTGAAAAATTAGCCCAGGAATATCAGCTGGGCATTTCCCGCTATTTCGGGGAAATGGATATCGAAAGCATGTATGCGGTTGCCATCGCGAACAAGGCCGATACGCTTTTTAAAAGAATTAATGAGTTAAGCCATGAGCAGGTCAATTTATTGGTGTGCCATATAGGGCTGGACACGCCGGAAATGGCTGCTATGATCGATCTCAATTCATTCGGTCTGCCGCAAATGAGTCAACACCGCCAGGCTGAATTACAGGCGCTGCTATCGGAAGAATTCCGGCAACACCTGCAACAACAAAACGTTCAACTGGAAACCTACCGCTCGCTGATTAACAAATTGGGATTATCAAATATGATGCGACCGCAAAGCCTGAATCAAAGCGGCAAATGAGGCCACGGCGTGCACCGCTGTTATATCATCCGAATTGATTCTTGCCGGCTCGCAATCAACCACACATTTGAACTCATTTATGAAAGGGAACATGATGAACAAAAATCAAACCAGTTCGATTGTCATCGGCTCGATCCTCATAAGCCTGGGGATTGTTTTTCTCATTCTTCACAATGTTGCCAATTTATATCTTGAGCACAGCTGGCCGATTATTTTCTTTATCCTAAGTGCCGGATTCTATCTTCCGCCTCTGTTATTGCCCTCTTTTCGCAAACCGTTGGCTTCCCTGTTCATCCCGGGATCGGTCATGCTGGCACTGGGCATTATGTTTCTCTATGCCTCCTTGACGGATGATTGGGTTTCCGTCAGTTATTCATGGACATTGATTCCCGCCGGAGTCGGCCTGGGACTTTACCTGGCCACTCGAGCCGGCGATTGGACCCCCAATACACGGCAGGTGGGACTCTACATGCTGACCATCAGTATCGCAGTGTTTACCCTGCTTGCTTCTCTTTTCAGCCTGACTGAGCTGAAAAGGATCGCCCCCATCGCCCTGATTTTGATCGGTGTGATAATAATGGTACAAGCCATGCGGAAATCAAAATAACACTACATACCGTCAAAATAAGCCGGAGTGAACAATTGACATTGCATTCACAAAACCTGTTCATA